>JAWETZ010000026.1:0-32686 GCA_032480835.1 Streptococcus mitis | reverse complement strand
AAGCAAACCTTATACACGAGGATTTGGAGATAATATCAAGACAGTAGTTGAAATTCGTTTATCAGAAGGCAATCGTTACAGTACGAACATGCGTGAGCTCGCAGGAGACCGCACAAGTGAACCAGAAGATGTCTTGATTCAAGATGTGCTGGATATCTTAAAAGCCGAGCTAGATCCAGGCAGCGCCATCGTCAAAACACAGGCACAGCTTGAACAGGCTAATCAGAAGATTGCTCAAAATGAGAGTGAACAGAACAAGCTTGCAGCTCTTACAAATAAAATCGATAAAGTAGTGCGTGTCATGGCTCAAGATTCTATCATGGGGGAAAAAATCGCCTACGGTACAACCTACAAGGAACTTGTCGAACTCTTCCCACTTGCTGAAGTTGGGAAAGTTTATGAGCCTGGTGCAATCTTCGCAATCGAAGACCCTAACCACACTGAAATCAATGGAGAAGGTAAACGTATCTTGATTCAAACGAATCAGTCATTTACTTATCAAGGAGAAACCCTTGCTCAACTTGAAGGAACACCGTCCCAAAATGGCCTTCTAGCAATTTGGAAGTGGGAAGGTCAAAAGAATGGAAATGATCTTGAAACTACTCGAGTTTCTGCACAGTAGATTGGAAGTGGTCTGATTGGAATTACTAGCATTTCTGGATAAATTGAGTCCGATTCTAATCGTGATCATTCCTAGCTATTTCTCCTTCAAAAGCACTCAGAATACAAAAGAGACTGACAAGCAAATCAGTCTCTTATCTGATAAAATTAGCGCTATTGAAAAGACAGTCTCGAATGTTGAGGCTATCGGCAAAGATAATAGCAAAGGTTTGAACGTTATTGGAAAAGGTCTTCAAAGATTACAGCGTTTTCGATTGCAAGAAAACCTAAAAAAAGCCATTAGACGAGGCAGTACCAATCAGCATGAGATTGAGGAATTGTCTCGTCTTTATGAAAGTTACGTGGAACTTGGTGGGAATGGAGCCATCAAGGTATTGTATGAAAAATTTTTAGCATTAGAAATTGTGGAGGAAAATATAAATGCAACAGATTAACGAAATTATCACAAACGGAGCAGTAAGCATTGCGATTATTTTGCTTGGCATCGCAGTCAAAGCAGTCAAGGACTACCTCGTCAAAGAGGGTGGTGAAAAGACGGTCAAAATCGTTGAAATCTTGGCTAAAAATGCAGTAAATGCGGTTGAGCAAGTCGCTTCAGAAACTGGCTATAAAGGCGATGAGAAGCTAGAGCAAGCTCGTGATAAAGTCCGAGCTGAGCTGACAAAATACAACATCAGCATGACTGACAAGGATCTAGACACCTTTGTAGAGTCAGCAGTGAAGCAGATGAATGACGCTTGGAAAGGACAAGAGTAATGGATATTGATACAAGTAGACTAAGAACTGATTTGCCACAGGTTGGAGAGCAACCATATCGTCAGATTCATGCTCACTCAACTGGTAATCCAAACTCAACAGCTCAAAATGAAGCAGATTACCATATGCGCAGACCAGCTGAATCTGGCTTCTTCTCGCACGTTGTTGGTAATGGTCGTATAATGCAGACATGGCTTACTGACCGCGGCGCCTGGGATGTAGGTGGTGGCTGGAACGTTGAAGGATATGCGCACGTTGAATTGATTGAGAGCCATAAAACTCAAGAAGAATTTGATCGTGATTACTGGTTATACGTCGAACTTTTGAGAAATCTAGCCGATGAAGCAGGCATTCCGAAAACGCTGGACTCTGACAGCTTGGCTGGAATTAAGACACATCAGTATTGTACGTACAATCAACCACGAAATGCGAGCGACCACGTTGACCCTTATCCTTATTTGGCCAAATGGGGCATTAGTCGTGAACAATTCAAGAAGGATATCGAAGGTGGTATCTCTACTGAAGCTGGCTGGAAACGCAATGAGACAGGCTGGTGGTGGGAAGAGTCGGATGGCTCTTATCCAACAAAACGATGGAAGCAAATCAACAATGAATGGTTCTACTTTGATGATCGTGGCTATTGCTTAATCAATCGCTGGTTTAATGATGGGAAAGATTGGTTCTATCTTGATAAGCGTGGGGCAATGGTTACAGGATGGATGTTCCTTAACCATCGCTGGTATTTCTTCAAATCAGACGGTCGCATGGCCACTGGTTGGGTGAAATACCGTGAAACCTGGTATTTTATGGAAGAAAAAGATGGTTATATGCTGTCTAAACAATTCATCAAATCGGGAGACGGCTGGTACTATTTGAAGGCGAACGGTGAACTTCACACAGACCCAGCCTTCAAAACCGAACCAGACGGGCTTATCACTATAGTTGATAAACCAAAAGAAGAAAAATAAAAACAGAAAGGACTTTCAAATTAGATTACATTAGACCGCAGGCTCAGACTTGCGGTTTTTTTGATACCCAAAATGATACCCATAATTATTGACTATGTAATTTTACGGTAATTTTTAGGAATGTAACTTGTTGATTTTTCAAGATTTTGAAGGCTATTGCATAATAGTTCTCTTTTATTGCAACAACAAGTATTTATTCGCTCATTTTTAAGTTAAAACTTTGTTTCCATATTTCCTGGAAACTGATAGAAAACAAGGAGAAACATGGAACAAACTAACCAAAAATCCCAGTGCCAACAACTCTGGGCTAGGAACAAATATCTCGTCTTGAGCCATTCCAGCAATATTTACAATGAGATTCGCCAATACCTGAAGAATGAAGAGGTGGAAGTGAGTCAGGTTCAAGAGATGATTGACCGTGCCTGCCAGATTCCAGAACACAGGGGTCAGGTTTGCAATGCCTTTCAGCATATTTGGGGCTATTTCAAAAAGAAAGCGACAGATGCTGAGCGCAAAGACTATATGCTCTTGCTGGATCGCTACCGCTTTGGTCAGGCTTCCAAGGAAGATGTAATCGCTAAGACTCGAGACTTGCTTGAACGCTATCCAAATACCTACTTGCAACATTCGACGTTACTGAAGGGAGACTCCAATGAGACTTTGGCATGAGGTTTTGATTTCACAACTTCCCCGTCCTCAACTTTTGGGACAACATCGAGAATGCTGCGCCCTTCGTGGTAATGGCTGGGGTAGAAAACATGCCACGGTGGACTATGTCTTTACCCACTCTCCTTATCGTCTCTATGCTTATCATCGCTTGATCATGGAGGAGATGGCTAACCGTGGTTACAATGTCAGTCCAGAGTGGCTGGACAAGTACTACCGTGGCAAGACTTGTCCTCCTTATGAAGATTTAGTAGAGGAAAAGTTGACTAGTCCTATATATAGCGAACATGATGATGCCTACTATGAAGAGTGTCTGGCTAATCTCCGAGAGAAGGGGATAGAGCTGGAATAATAGTAAGGATTGTCTTCAATTTATAACTCTTCCCGTAATTTTTTTCGAATAATAAAGATGAGACCTTTGGAATTTTTCTAAGGTCTTCTTTTTATGAATGTTAGGATTTACTTTTAATAACTTTTGGGTTATAATTTGATTAGAAAGAGGTTGCTTGGTGCATACGATTTACTTCTATAAGGATAAAAATGGAAACGAGCCAGTCTTGGATTATATGAGAGAATTGGCCTGTCGTAAAAGTAGGGATAGCCGCATCAAACTCAATAAACTAAATGACTATATAGAGTTGCTTAGTCAGCATGGGACGAGAGCTGGGGAACCCTATATCAAACATTTGGGAGATGAGATTTGGGAACTAAGACCACTGAGAGATCGAATTTTATTTGTGGCTTGGCTTGATGGGAGTTTTGTTCTTTTACATCATTTTGTCAAAAAGACTCAGAAAACTCCTAGGAGAGAGATTGAAAAAGCCAAGCGTGAACTAAAGGACTTAAAAGAAAGAAGGTTAAGTGATGAAGAATAGTGCTATTGGAAGTAACTGGAAGGATGTACGCTCTGAACTCTTTACCAAGGAGGAAATCCTTGAAAGTGATATGCGAGTGGCTATTATGAGTGAGCTGATTGAGGCTAGGCATGAACAAGGAATCAGTCAGAAAAAGCTAGAAGAACTTAGTGGAGTAAGCCAGCCTGTCATAGCTAGAATGGAAACAGGCAAGACTAGCCCCCAGTTGGACACAGTCTTAAAAGTCCTAGCCAGTCTAGGAAAGACACTAGCAGTCGTCCCACTTGAACAGGGGAAAAGTTGATAGGGATGAAATTACTTGGTTGGCTAAAATCATCCACTGGATAATTTTACCTCCCGTCCGCACTTTTCAGGGAAATATCAGAATTACAAAAGAAAAATCAACCTATAGTCTTTTCTAATAACAAGTCATAGTCACGTATAAGAATTACTAATAACACGTTTGACCAGTCTAACTAAAATACAGCTATAAAACAAGCTACACAAAGGATTTGAGGCAGTTGTCTCAGGTCCTTTTCTTTTGTCTAAAACAGAGATATAGTTTCAAACTATATCAAAGCCTAATTTTTTACAATTATACAGACGCATTCTTTTCTGTTAAGATAGTTTCAACAACAAATTTTGGAGGACACATCATGTCAACTACAATCATCGGTTTCCCTCGTTTGGGAGAATTCCGCGAATTAAAATTTACAACTGAAAAATACTTTAGAAAAGAAATCTCAGAAGAAGAACTCTTGGCAGCCGCAAAAGACTTGCGTGCTAAACACTGGAACATTGTCAAAGAAAAAGGTATCACTGAAATTCCATCAAATGACTTTTCTCACTATGACAACTTCCTAGACGCAGCATTCCTCTTCAACGTGGTACCTGCTTCAGTTCAAAACTTGGACTTGTCTGACCTTGAGCGCTACTTCGCTTTGGGTCGTGGTTACCAAGGAGAAAAAGGGGACGTTCGCGCCCTTCCGATGAAGAAATGGTTCAACACCAACTACCACTACATCGTTCCTAAATTTGAAAAAGACACTCAAGTAAAATTGGCTGGTCACAAAATTTTTGATGAGTTCCAAGAAGCAAAAGAACTTGGATTGAACACTCGTCCAGTTCTTGTAGGTCCATTCACTTTCCTTCAATTGTCAGACTTTGAAGAAGGTGTGAAAGCAGAAGACTTCGTAGATAGCTTAGTAGCTGCTTACCAAGAAGTTTTTGCAAAATTGGCAGAACTTGGTGCGACTCGCATCCAATTGGATGAAGCGGCTCTTGTCAAAGATTTGACAGCTGAAGAAAAAGCCCTCTTCTTGAACCTCTACAACAAACTTTTGACTGACAAAAAAGGTCTTGAAGTCTTGCTTCAAACTTACTTCGGAGACGTTCGTGACGTTTACGCTGACCTTGTGAACTTGCCAGTAGATGCTATCGGTCTTGACTTCGTTGAAGGTAAGAAAACTCTTGAATTGGTTAAAGGTGGTTTCCCAGCTGACAAGACTCTCTATGCAGGTATTGTCAATGGTAAAAACATCTGGCGCAACAACTACGAAAAGAGCTTGGCTGTTCTTGAACAAATTCCAGCTGAAAACATTGTCTTGACAAGCTCATGCTCACTTCTTCATGTGCCATTTACAACATCTAATGAAGAATTTGAACCAGCAATCTTGAACCACTTTGCCTTTGCAGTTGAAAAATTGGATGAGATTCGTGATTTGGATGCTATCCGCAATGGTCAAGGTGAAGAAGCGCTTGCAGCTAACAAAGAACTCTTTGCGACTGAGCGTGTTGGTGAAAATGCTGCACTTCGTGCGCGTATCGCTGGTTTGACTGATGCAGACTACACTCGTTTGCCAGCCTTTGCAGAACGTGAAGCTATCCAAGAAGAAGCTTTCAAACTTCCAGCTCTTCCAACAACAACTATCGGTTCATTCCCTCAAACTAAGGAAGTTCGTGCGAAGCGTTTGGCTTACCGTAAAGGTGAATTGTCTCAAGAAGAGTACGATGCTTTCCTTGCTGAAACAATTGACGAATGGATCAAATGGCAAGAAGATATCGACTTTGATGTCCTTGTTCACGGTGAATTTGAGCGTAACGACATGGTTGAGTACTTCGGTCAAAACTTGTCAGGTTACCTCTTCTCTAAAAATGGTTGGGTACAATCATACGGTATGCGTGGGGTGAAACCACCAATCATCTGGGGTGATGTGACTCGTCTTAACCCTATCACTGTTAAATGGTCTAGCTATGCACAAAGCCGTACAAACAAACCTGTTAAAGGTATGTTGACTGGACCTGTTACCATCCTCAACTGGTCATTCCCACGTGAAGACATCTCTATCAAGGATTCTACTCTTCAAATCGCTCTTGCTATCAAGGATGAAGTTCTTGACCTTGAAGCTGCTGGCGTGAAGATCATCCAAATCGACGAGGCTGCTCTTCGTGAAAAATTGCCACTTCGTCGTAGCGACTGGTACGAAGACTACCTTGACTGGGCAATTCCTGCCTTCCGCTTGGTACACTCAACAGTAGCGCCAGACACACAAATCCACACTCACATGTGTTACTCAGAATTTACAGATATCATCCCAGCTATCGACAACATGGATGCAGATGTTATTTCCTTTGAAGCTAGCCGTTCAAACCTTGAAATCTTGGACGAACTCAAAGCGAAAAACTTCCAAACAGAAGTGGGACCTGGGGTTTACGATATCCACTCACCTCGTGTGCCAAATGAAGGCGAAATCGACAATACAATCGAAGCCATCCTTGCTAAAGTGCCAAGCAAGAAAGTTTGGATCAACCCAGACTGTGGTTTGAAAACACGCGGTATTCCAGAAACAAAAGAAAGCTTGATCCGCCTTGTTGAAGCAGCTAAAGCTGCGCGTGAGAAATTGTAAGATAAGATTTCTCTAGAAGCACTGCTTGGTCAATCTGCCTGTTTCACTTGGATTCCAGAGTCCAGCTAACGAAAAAATCAACTAGAAAAGGATAATGACTATGTCACGCCAAACACCGTCACTCTCATTTGAAGTGTTCCCTCCAAACCCAGCAGTGGGTAATGATAACATTATTTCTGCTCTTCAAGATATGCAGGAGTTGGCTCCCCACTTTATCAGTGTGACTGCTAGTAATAATAAATTTAATATCAAGGAAACGACGGTCCGTTTGGCTGACTTTATCCAAAATGACTTGGCGATTCCGACTATTGCTCACTTGCCAGCCATCTATTTGACCAAGGACAAGGTTGCTGAAACCATTGCTGACTTGGACGAGGTTGGGGTGCAGAAAATCTTGGCTCTTCGTGGGGATATTATTCCAGATGTGGAACCACAAAAGGATTTCCGCTACGCAACTGACTTGATCGAGTTCATTAAGGAACAAGCCCCTCACTTTGATATTATTGGAGCTTGCTATCCAGAAGGCCATCCAGATTCACCAAATCAGATTTCAGATATCCAAAATCTCAAGAAGAAAGTGGATGCAGGCTGTTCGAGCCTTGTAACTCAGCTTTTCTTTGACAATGAGCGCTTCTATGATTTCCAAGACAAATGCATTTTGGCTGGGATTGATGTTCCTATTCATGCAGGGATTATGCCAATTCTGAATCGAAATCAGGCTCTCCGTCTCTTGAGGACTTGTGAGAATATCCATCTTCCACGCAAATTTAAAGCCATCTTAGACAAGTATGAGCATGACCCTGAGTCGCTCAGAGCAGCAGGACTTGCCTATGCAGTGGACCAAATCGTGGACTTGGTAACTCAGGATGTTGCCGGTGTGCATCTCTACACTATGAACAATGCAGAAACAGCAAAATACATCCACCAAGCAACCCATGCTTTGTTTAATCACCAGTCTCTAGGATAATAAAAAGCAAACCATTCTTCTCAGGTGAGGGGAATGGTTCCTTTTTAATGGTAAAGACCGCACTTTTTAAGAAAATATGATAAAATAGACTCTGTACGTACTTGATACAAAGATGAGGGTATTAAAAAATACAATGCATTTAAACTGTAAGGTTTAGAGACACGAACGAGTCAAAACGATGTTATTTGACGAGAGAGTTAGTAAAGCATTTAGCTAATTGCCTGATAGCGATTAGCGTGAAAGGATTAGATGCTTTAGCATCAAATCTTTCTAATGATTTGTATCTTGAGAATTGAACACGCCTACAACTCTTTGGAAAAAGATAAATCTGCCTAGGAGCAGTCGCTCTGTCGTTCGATTTCCGATTTTCCTTTGAGCTGCTTGACGGCTTAGTATCTTGATTTTTGTAGGCAAGGCGTATAATTTCATCAATCCAAAGGGGATTAAAATGACAAAACAAGTGTTTCAAACGACTTTTGCGGGTCGTGAGTTAATTGTAGAGACTGGTCAGGTTGCTAAGCAAGCAAATGGCTCTGTTATCGTACGTTACGGTGAGTCAACTGTCTTGACTGCAGCCGTCATGTCTAAGAAAATGGCAACTGGGGATTTCTTCCCCCTTCAAGTCAACTACGAAGAAAAAATGTATGCAGCTGGGAAGTTTCCTGGTGGCTTTATGAAACGTGAAGGACGTCCTTCAACAGATGCGACTTTGACAGCGCGTTTGATTGACCGTCCAATCCGTCCAATGTTTGCGGAAGGTTTCCGTAACGAAGTCCAAGTCATCAACACAGTTCTTTCTTATGATGAAAATGCATCTGCACCAATGGCAGCTATGTTTGGGTCATCCTTGGCGCTTTCTATCTCAGACATTCCATTTGACGGACCAATCGCTGGGGTACAGGTGGGTTATGTAGATGGTCAAATCATCATCAACCCAAGTCAAGAACAAGCAGAGCAATCTCTCCTTGAATTGACAGTAGCTGGTACCAAACACGCCATCAACATGGTGGAATCTGGAGCTAAAGAATTGTCAGAAGAAATCATGTTGGAAGCCCTTCTTAAAGGGCACGAAGCAGTTAAAGAATTGATTGCCTTCCAAGAAGAAATCGTTGCGGCTGTTGGGAAAGAAAAAGCAGAAGTAGAATTGCTTCATGTAGACGCTGAATTACAGGCTGAAATCATTGCAGCCTACAACAGCGACCTCCAAAAAGCGGTTCAAGTAGAAGAAAAATTGGCTCGTGAAGCTGCAACTCAAGCTGTTAAAGACCAAGTGACTGCAGTGTATGAAGAAAAATATGCAGACCACGAAGAATTTGACCGTATCATGCGTGATGTGGCTGAAATTTTGGAACAAATGGAACACGCTGAAGTGCGCCGTTTGATCACAGAAGATAAGGTACGTCCTGACGGTCGTAAGGTCGATGAAATCCGTCCTTTGGATGCGGTTGTTGACTTCCTTCCTCGTGTACACGGTTCAGGTCTCTTCACTCGTGGCCAAACTCAGGCCCTTTCTGTCTTGACCTTGGCTCCAATGGGTGAAACTCAAATCATCGATGGATTGGATCCAGAGTACAAGAAACGCTTTATGCACCACTATAACTTCCCTCAATACTCTGTAGGGGAAACTGGTCGTTATGGTGCGCCAGGTCGTCGTGAAATTGGTCACGGTGCTCTCGGTGAGCGTGCCCTTGCTCAAGTTTTGCCAAGTTTAGAAGAATTCCCATATGCGATCCGCTTGGTAGCAGAGGTCTTGGAATCAAACGGTTCTTCCTCTCAAGCTTCTATCTGTGCGGGAACTCTTGCTCTTATGGCTGGTGGTGTGCCAATCAAGGCGCCAGTAGCTGGTATTGCTATGGGTCTTATCTCAGATGGAAATAACTATACAGTATTGACAGATATTCAAGGTTTGGAAGACCACTTTGGAGACATGGACTTCAAGGTTGCCGGTACTCGTGACGGGATTACAGCTCTTCAAATGGATATCAAGATCCAAGGGATTACTGCAGAAATCTTGACTGAGGCCCTTGCCCAAGCCAAGAAAGCGCGTTTTGAAATCCTTGATGTGATTGAAGCAACGATTCCAGAAGTTCGTCCAGAATTGGCTCCTACTGCTCCGAAAATTGATACCATCAAGATTGATGTGGACAAGATCAAGATTGTCATCGGTAAAGGTGGAGAAACCATCGACAAGATTATCGCTGAAACAGGCGTTAAGATTGATATCGACGAAGAAGGAAATGTGTCTATCTACTCAAGTGACCAAGATGCAATTAACCGTGCTAAAGAAATCATTGCTGGTTTGGTTCGTGAAGCTAAAGTGGATGAAGTTTACCACGCTAAGGTTGTTCGTATCGAGAAATTTGGTGCCTTTGTTAACCTCTTTGACAAGACAGATGCCCTCGTACACATCTCTGAAATGGCTTGGACTCGTACCAACCGTGTAGAAGACTTGGTCGAAATCGGAGATGAAGTCGATGTTAAGGTTATCAAGATTGATGAAAAAGGTCGTATCGATGCTTCTATGAAGGCTCTTCTTCCTCGTCCGCCAAAACCTGAGCATGATGAAAAGGGTGAAAAGTCTGAGAGACCTCACCGCCCACGTCATCATAAGGACCACAAACCTAAGAAAGAATTTACAGAAACACCAAAAGATTCAGAATAAGAAAAGGAGAAATGTATGGGATGGTGGCGCGAAACCATTGATATCGTAAAAGAAAATGATCCAGCGGCCCGCACCACTTTGGAGGTTTTGCTGACTTATCCAGGTGTCAAGGCCTTGGCGGCCCACCGTCTCTCGCATTTTCTCTGGAAGCATGGCTTCAAACTCCTGGCTCGTATGCACAGTCAGTTCTGGCGCTTTTGGACTCAGATTGAGATTCATCCAGGTGCCCAGATTGATTCAGGTGTCTTTATCGACCACGGTTCTGGCTTGGTGATTGGAGAGACGGCTATTGTTGAGACGGGAGTTCTCCTCTATCATGGGGTGACTCTTGGGGGAACAGGGAAAGACTGTGGCAAACGCCATCCGACCGTTCGAAAGGGAGCTCTCATATCAGCCCATGCCCAAGTCATTGGACCTGTAGAAATCGGTGAAAATGCCAAGGTCGGTGCTGCAGCAGTTGTTGTAGCAGACGTACCTAGTGATGTGACGGTTGTTGGTATTCCTGCCAAGATCGTCCGTGTTCATGGTAAGAAGGATGAGCCAGTCATTCACGAAGTTGAAGAAAAACGAGAGTATTACGTCAATAAACTAGAGCAGGCTAAAGAAGCTAGTCACAGATCGTCTGGTTTGTAGAGGATATCTATATGATTCAAGCAAGAAGCGAGTTACTATTCTTCAAAATTATAAATTCTTGGAAGAACAAGCTCAGCTATACTGCTTTTGGACGATAACTGAGGAACTTTTAATGAAAGATTTTTTCAAGGACAATAAGTATTTTGCGCTCTATTTGGCAGGAAGTCTTATTTCTGTTTTCAGTTTGTTTCGTGCAGGAAATCTGATTTTCAGTCTTCTGGTCCTGCTCTCTGCCTACCTTTACCATTTGAGCTGGAAGTAGACAGGAGAGGCGCTTGAATGTTTAAGAATGAACCGTTCTGCTACAGATTGGAATTGCTGTTTTCTGGCTTATTTTTCTTGTCCAGCAAGGATTTTGCTGAATACTTTGATTAGCTTAGGTCTAACCATCTGGGTCTATCCCGCTAAGTGAAGGCAAAGTAGAACTAGAAAGGAAACTACAAGAATGGCAGTATATTTTTACGGCTGTATCACCATGGATGGCTACTTGGCAGACAGCCAGCACAGGATAGACTGGCTGCATCAGCTTGGTTCTGTAGAGGATACAGGCTATGATGACTTTTACAGGCAAATGGATATCACCATCATGGGCAAGCGGACCTTTGAGGAAATCCAAGATTTGCAAGATGTAGAAAGTTTTTATCAAGCTACGGAAAACTATGTCTTTACGCATGATAGGCACCTGCCTGTCAGCAATTACCAGCCAGTAGCTGGGGATGTGGTGGACTTTGTTCGCCAGATTGACAAAGGCAAAAATGTCTTTGTGATTGGTGGTAATTCCTTAGTAGGACCGCTTTTGGATGCGGATCTTTTCGACCACCTCATTATTCAGATAGCGCCCCTTATCCTAGGAAAGGGGGTTCCCCTCTTTACCCAAGAGGAAGGGCAGCGCTTTTATCAACTGGATAGCCTCAGACAATTTGGTCCTTTTGCAGAGCTGGTTTTCAGCCGAAAAAGTCAGAAATAGAGAAGGGAGTGGACCGCATGATTAAAATTTACGACACTATGTCTCGTGATTTGCGAGAATTTGTCCCGATTGAGGACGGCAAAGTCAAGATGTATGTTTGTGGGCCAACTGTGTATAACTATATCCACGTGGGGAATGCCCGTTCGACGGTAGCTTTTGATACCATTCGTCGTTATTTTGAGTATCGTGGTTATGAGGTTGCCTATATTTCCAATTTTACGGATGTGGATGATAAGATTATCAACCGTGCCAAGGAAGAAGGTATCACGCCTCAGGAGGTTGCGGACAAGTACATCGCTGCTTTTCGAGAGGATGTGACGGCCTTGGGCGTCAAACCTGCGACTCGCCATCCGCGTGTGGTGGAGTTTATGGCGGACATCATCCGCTTTGTGGAAGACTTGATTGAAAAAGGCTTTGCCTACGAGAGTCAAGGGGATGTCTATTTCCGTGTGGAAAAATCCTACAACTATGCCAAGTTGGCCAATAAAACCTTGAAAGATTTGGAGATGGGTGCTTCAGGTCGTACCGATGAAGAAACGGCTCGTAAGGAAAATCCTGTAGACTTTGCCCTCTGGAAAGCTGCCAAGCCAGGCGAGATTTCTTGGGATAGTCCTTGGGGACCTGGTCGTCCAGGCTGGCACATCGAGTGTTCAGTCATGTCAACAGAGATTTTGGGCGATACCATTGATATCCACGGTGGTGGAGCCGACCTAGAGTTTCCACACCACACCAATGAAATTGCCCAGTCAGAAGCCAAAACAGGCAAGACCTTTGCCAACTACTGGATGCACAATGGCTTTGTCAATATCGACAATGTCAAGATGTCCAAGTCCTTGGGCAACTTTATTACCGTACATGATGCGCTTAAAACTCTTGATGGTCAAGTCCTTCGTTTCTTCTTTGCGACTCAACATTATCGCAAACCTATCAACTTTACAGAAAAGGCAGTGTGGGATGCGGAGACCAATCTCAAGTATATGAAGAACACTTATGAGCAACCATTTACTGGAACTGTAGATGCTCAAGAGTTACAAGCCTTTAAAGATAAGTTTGTAGCAGCTATGGATGAAGATTTTAACGCTGCCAACGGTATCACAGTAGTTTTTGAAATGGCCAAATGGATAAACTCTGGTAACTATGATGCAAGTGTTAAGAAAGCTCTTGCAGATATGTTGGAAGTCTTTGGAATTGTCTTTATTGAGGAAGTGCTGGATGAAGAGATTGAAGCCTTGATTCAAAAACGTCAAGAAGCGCGTGCCAATCGTGACTTTGCGACAGCGGACCAGATCCGTGACCAATTGGCTGCTCAAGGGATTAAACTCCTTGACACCAAGGATGGAGTGAGGTGGACACGTGATTGATGTCAATCTCATTAATGGGATTGCGTTAGCTTTTGAGGGGGACGCGGTGTATTCTATGTATATTCGCCGTCACCTCATCCTCAAAGGTATGACCAAACCCAATAAACTCCACCAAGAAGCGACCAAGTATGTGTCAGCCAAAGCTCAGGCTCGCCTGATTTCCCTTATGTTGGAGGAGCAAGTACTGACGGAAAAAGAAGAAGCAATCTACAAACGTGGCCGCAATACCAATAGTCATACCAAGGCCAAAAATGCTGATGTGGTGACTTACCGTATGTCCACAGGTTTTGAAGCAGTCATGGGCTATCTCCATATGACTGAAAATCTGGAACGTCTTGAGAGCTTGATTTCGTGGTGCATCCAAAAAGTGGAGGGCTAGGATATGATGGTAAAAGAACTACAAGACTGGTTTCCTGAGGCTCAGATTTCAGACCAACCAGTAGAGAAAGAGGGCTATCTCATTCTCCCTTTAGCTTCTCAGCAGTGGATTTTGCTGGAGGAAGCTGGACTCAGCGAGCGTGAAAAGCAGTTGGTTGCCCTTTTGACCCAGCAGGAGCAGGCTCGTTCGCTCAATCCTTGGTATTCTTTTCTGATGGAGAGCAAGGGACAGGCACCACAAACTTTTAAAAAGATTCAGTTGGTTTATTGTCATCTTTCCTATTTTCAGCAGGAAAATCTAGCTTCTTGGCTAGATATGATGCGGACTCTTTTTCCGAACTGTCAGGCGGTGCTTCAAGTCGGAGCTCAGGACTATGTTTTCGTGCTTCAACAAGATAAATACACTTCTGTACGAGCTATTTTAAGTGATACGATTGAAGCGGTTGAGTATGACTTTGGATTGCGTCTGTCTATCATGTTAGGCCAGGTTTGGTCTCAGACGGGACATCAAGCCCTATCAGACTTGATTAAAGCGGAGAGGGATTTGTTTAAGACTTGGTGGCGTCAGGGTCACCAAGGTGTTCATACCTTTTCTCAGCTCTATCTTTGGAGTATGGGGGAACGGCTTGTAGATTTGAGAGTAATCAAGGAATGTCTACACCAGATGATTTTGGATCAAGACCAGATTCAGGAAATCATTCTCTCCCTTTGGGAAAACAGTGCTGTCCTAACAAAAACAGCCCAGCAACTCTATCTGCATCGTAATTCTCTCCAATACAAGATTGATAAGTGGGAAGAATTAACAGGGCTTCAGTTGAAGGAATTGACCGACCTGACCTTGTGTTATCAATTGATTTTACCAGATATTCTCTAAAGTTTTGTGCAAGTTGCACAGAACTTTTTTATTTTTTTGGTCACCTTGCCATAGAAATGTAAAGCGTTTTCATCTATAATAAAACTATCAAAAGACAAAAGGAGTTCACCTCATGGTAGAATTGAATCTTAAAAACATTTACAAAAAATATCCAAACAGCGAACACTACTCAGTTGAAGACTTCAACTTGGACATCAAAGACAAAGAATTTATCGTTTTCGTAGGTCCTTCAGGATGTGGTAAATCAACTACTCTTCGTATGATTGCAGGTCTTGAAGATATTACAGAAGGAACTGCATCTATCGATGGCGTGGTTGTCAACGACGTAGCTCCAAAAGACCGCGACATCGCCATGGTATTCCAAAACTACGCTCTTTACCCACACATGACTGTTTATGACAACATGGCTTTCGGTTTGAAATTGCGTAAATACAGCAAGGAAGACATCGACAAACGTGTGCAAGAAGCAGCTGAAATCCTTGGATTGAAAGAATTCTTGGAACGTAAACCAGCTGACCTTTCAGGTGGTCAACGTCAACGTGTTGCCATGGGTCGTGCAATCGTCCGTGACGCAAAAGTATTCTTGATGGACGAGCCTTTGTCAAACTTGGATGCAAAACTCCGTGTATCAATGCGTGCTGAAATCGCTAAAATCCACCGTCGTATCGGGGCTACAACTATCTACGTAACTCACGACCAAACAGAAGCGATGACACTTGCAGATCGTATCGTTATCATGTCAGCAACTAAGAACCCTGCTGGTACAGGTACTATCGGACGTGTAGAACAAATCGGTTCTCCTCAAGAAGTTTACAAAAACCCAGTTAACAAATTCGTTGCAGGATTCATCGGAAGTCCAGCAATGAACTTCATCAATGTGAAATTGGTTGGTAGCGAAATTATTTCAGACGGTTTCCGTTTGAAAGTTCCAGAAGGCGCTTTGAAAGTACTTCGTGAAAAAGGCTATGAAGGTAAAGAATTGATCTTCGGTATTCGTCCAGAAGATGTGAATGCAGAACCTGCTTTCCTTGAAACATTCCCAGAATCAGTTGTAAAAGCGACTATTTCTGTATCTGAATTGCTTGGTTCAGAATCTCACCTTTACTGCCAAGTTGGTAAAGACGAATTCGTTGCCAAAGTTGACGCTCGTGACTACTTGCAAACAGGTGCAACAGTTGAACTTGGCTTTGACTTGAATAAAGCTCACTTCTTCGATGTAGAAACTGAAAGAACAATTTACTAAGATAAATAAAACTCAAAACACTGCTAGAGAAATCTGGCAGTGTTTTTGAGTGTTTGCGTAGAAAAAACTCCTGATACTCAATGAAAATCAAAAAGCAAACTAGGAAGCTAGCCGTAGGCTGTACTTAAGTACGGTAAGGCGACGCTGATGTGGTTTGAAGAGATTTTCGAAGAGTATGAGAAATCCCTGGAGAATGTGATTGATTATTTGAACTTGAATCCTTCGTAAATAAGCTCTGCTTTTGGATTTTGTTTCTTAATCTGTTTGGCAAGTGACTTCATCATAGAAAGAGGGCCGCACATATAGACGGTTGCATGTTCGGGTACTTCTTCTTGATCAAAATTAAGATGGCCGTCTTTCCTACTGTCTACTAGATGGAGTTCAAAATTAGGATTTTTCTGAGCATAGTCACGGAGCAAATCCAGATAGACTGCATTTTCCTCTCCACGGAAGCTATAGTAGAAGTGAACCTGTTTATTTAAAATAGGATGTTCACGGATGTAAGAGATGAAGGGGGTAATCCCAATGCCTCCAGCAATCCAAACCTGATTTTCTCGTCCTTCTTCTATGATCATGTGTCCGTAGGCTCTGTCTAGGGTTACTTTGCTACCAACTTGAAGATTGTCATAGATATTCTTGGTATGGTCGCCTGAATTTTTGACAGTAAAGTAAAGAGTTTGACCATGACCTCCTGAGATAGAAAAGGGATGCGGAGCACTTTCAAATCCTTCTTGGAAAATCTTTAGAAAGGCAAATTGGCCTGATTGATAGTTGAAAGGTCTGCTAAGATGGATTTGAATTTCTCTAGTATCGTGATTTAAGCGTTTGAGATTGGTGATTTTCCCTAGATAGGGGAAGCCAATCTTTTGATATAGAAAAATGATATAAAAACCAGCTAGCAAGCCTAAAAGGGCATAGCTACCAACAAGGAAACTTAGAAGATTAAATGTAAGAAGACGATTGCCCATGATCATGTATACGTGAAAGAGTCCGAAAATATAAGCTAGGTAAACTAGACGGTGAATCCATCGCCAAGCTTCGTATTGGATGTATTTGCCTAAATAGGCGACAAGGATGATGCTGATAAAGATATAGATTGCAAGATTTCCAAACTGAGCAGCTAATCGAGAGCCCCACAAACCGCCCATACTAAAGTTATGAAAGATTAGTAGGATGATGGAGAGAAAGGCAGTGAATTTGTGGACGGTGTAGACCTTCTCCAAACCGTGAAACCAGCTTTCTATTATCGGGATACGAGTAGCTAGGATAAAAGTTAGAGATAGGCTTGTTAAAGCTAGTCCTGGAATCATGAATTGGGGAGAAGTGTTCATCCAAGTCAACATAGTCAAGACAAAACTGGCTATGATAAAAAGTATTCCTTTGAGTGATTTCATAAAAAATTCCATTTCATTTAGATTTGATTTGTTGTAAACAAGTTTGTTACATTTTATCATAGAAAATGTATGGTGTCAAATTGAGGTCTATAAATATCTACTATCATCAAAAAAACTCTCCAGTTCAATTGGAGAGTTGCTGTTTATTCTGCAGCTTGTTGCCAACGTCTTGCTAGCATATGTGACAGGCTAGAGATTGCTAGGTTGAAGCTGAAGTAGATGAGGGCAATCAGGATATAAAGACTAAACACTTGCTCTGGTTCGAAATAACGGCCCATGAGAATTTGGCTGGCTCCAAAGAGCTCTTGTAGGGCGATAACAGAGTAGAGAAGACTGGTATCCTTAATCACGGTTACAAACTGAGAAATGATGGCTGGCAGCATTTTACGAATAGCTTGTGGAAGAATGATGTGGTAGAGGATTTGGGTTGAGGTAAATCCTTGCGACATTCCCGCTTCGTATTGCCCCTTGTCCACAGCGTTGAGACCACCTCGGATAATCTCAGCCAGGGCTGCTGAGGTAAAGAGGGTGAAGGCAGTGATACCTGCTGGTGTGGATTTCATCTTGAACACCAAAAAGATAGTGAAAATCCAGAGAAGATTGGGAACGTTACGTACAAACTCGATGTAAATGCTGGAGATAATCCGTAAAACGGGATTTTTCCCATTTCTCATGACAGCTAGAACTGTACCGATAAGTGTAGAGAGGACGATGGCGATCAGAGAAATATAGAGGGTCAAGCCAAATCCTTTAAAGATAAAGATTAGGTTATCTGGGGTCAAAACTTCTAAAATGGATTCCATAGTAATCTCCTAAAGCGAATAGGCTTTTTTGTTGGCTTGCTCCATCTTGCGACCAAACTGGGCAACAGGGAAGCAGAGAGAAAAGTAGAGAAGGGCAGCGCCTAGAAAGGCTGGAATGTAGTTTCCGTTAAGTGCCGACCAAGACTTGGTCACAAACATCAAGTCCACTCCAGAGATGATAGCGACTGTAGAGGTGTTTTTGATGAGGTTGACGATTTGGTTGGTCAAAGGAGGGAGAATGATACGGAAGGCCTGAGGCAAGATAATCAAGCGCATAGCACTGATATAGGTAAAACCTTGCGACAAGGCGGACTCCATCTGACCGCTAGGAATAGACTGAATACCTGAGCGAATAACCTCAGCGATATAGGCACCGTGATAGAGTCCCACGCAGAGTACAGCTGTCCAATAAATCGGAATCATGATGATATGGTCACTGATAAGAGGTAGGCCATAAAAAACAATAACAAACTGCACCAAGAGAGGAGTGTTTTGGTAAAATTCCACGAAGATACGAGCTAAAATGCGCAAAATTGGACGTTTACTGGTCGACATAGCTCCGAAGAAGATGCCCAAGACCATAGCTAGGATAAAGGATCCGATAGCTAGGGCAAGGGTGAAGAGGAAACCATTGAAAAATTGTCCAAAATCCTGAAAATAGGCTGTCCAAGATGATAAATCTGTCATGGGGTGTCCTCCTTAATCTGCAGTATGGCTAGATGGTTTGAGCTTGTAACGGTCATAGAGTTTCTGCAAACTGCCATCCTTGCTCCATTTAGTAACCAAGTTATCAAGATAATCGTTAAGTTCTGTATTTGATTTCTTGGTAACGATACCGTAGTCAGATGGCTTGAAACTATCATTTAGCAGTTCTGTCCGTTTACTGATATAGCCAGATAGAATAGAGCGGTCAACGGAAAAGGCATCAATACGGTGAGCGTGTAGGGAAGTAATCAATTCTGGGTAGGAACCAAGTTCGACGAATTTAAACTTCAGACCTTTCTTTTTACCCAGTTCAGTAATCAGGCGTTGGGTGATGGAACCTTGGGCAACCCCGATGGTTTTACCGTTTAGGTCCTCAATCTTTTTGATTTTGGCAGATTTATTGACCAAAAATCCAGAAGCGTCTGTGTAGTAGGGACTGGTAAAGTTGTAGAGTTTTTTGCGTTCGTCTGTGATGGTAAAGGTCGCGATATCCATATCGACCTGTTCATTGTCTAGAAGGGGTCCACGGGTTTGTGCGGTAACAGGCACATAGCGAACCTTGACCTTGAGCTCATCAGCTACCATTTTGGCCAAGTCGGTTTCGATACCAGAATAGGTCCCTGTCTTGGGATCCTTATAGCCAAAGTTGGGAACGTCTTGTTTGACACCGACAACTAGTTCGCCTCTCTTTTGAATATCTGCGACACTGGTGTCGGCCTGAACTGGTTTTGTAGCAGCAAGGCCGAAAAGGCTAATCAATAATGCGGATAAAAAGAATTTCTTTTTCATAGGCGCCTCCTTATTTGACTTTGTCACTTTCGTGGTTGATGATTTTGCTGAGGAATTGTTGGGCACGAGGTTCGCTTGGATTGTCGAAAAAGTCATCGACATCTGTCGTATCCACCAAAACTTCTCCATCAGCCATAAAGATAATGCGGTCAGCAACTTCACGGGCAAAGCCCATTTCATGGGTCACGACAATCATATTCATACCATCGTGGGCTAATTTTTGCATAACTGCCAGAACATCACCGATGGTTTCAGGGTCAAGAGCAGATGTTGGCTCATCAAAGAGGAGGAGTTCAGGATGCATAGCGAGTCCACGTGCGATGGCAATCCGTTGTTTTTGTCCACCAGAAAGCATGGCTGGATAAGAATCTTTCTTGTCCCACATATTTACAAATTCCAGATATTTTTGAGCTGTTTTTTCAGCTTCTTTTTTATCAATTCCTAGAACTTTTATGGGTGCGAGTGTTACGTTTTCTAACACTGTTTTGTGAGGGTAGAGGTTGAAATGCTGGAAAACCATGCCGACTTCCTTGCGAAGAGGAACTAAATCTTTCTGGCTGGCACCAGCAACTTGGTGACCATTTACTAGAAGACTTCCTTTGTCTACAGCCTCCAAACCATTGATGGTGCGGATAAGAGTGGACTTCCCAGAACCAGAAGGGCCTAGGAGGACAACGACTTGCCCTTTTTCAAAACGGAGATTGATGTCGCGGAGTGCATGGTAGTCTCCGTAATATTTTTCGACGTGTTTAAATTCTACTAAAGCCATAAGGAATCTCCTTTGTGTTAGATTTTATAACATGATTCTACACCAAAAGATTTTTCTTGTCAAATCATATCAGAAAAAAGTTAGTAAAATTTTTGTAGAAAGCAATCTGGATAGAGAAAAAGCCTAAATCATGTTATAATGAAGCAATAGAATTCTTAGAAAGAGTGGATGTCTTTTTGATAACACCTACTTATGAATGGCAGTTTGCCCCGCAGGTTGAAGATGCAGATTTTACAAAGATAGCCAAGAAGGCTGGACTGGGTCCTGAGGTGGCTCGGTTATTATTTGAAAGAGGGATTCAGGACCAAGAAAGCCTGAAGAAGTTTTTAGAACCTTCCTTGGAGGACTTGCATGACCCTTATCTGCTCCATGATATGGACAAGGCAGTGGAACGTATTCGTCAGGCCATTGAAGAAGGGGAAAATATTCTCATCTATGGAGACTACGATGCGGATGGCATGACTTCGGCTTCGATTGTTAAGGAAAGTTTGGAACAGCTTGGTGCTGAGTGCCGTGTTTACTTGCCAAATCGTTTTACCGACGGTTATGGACCTAATGCCAGTGTTTACAAATATTTTATCGAGCAAGAAGGAATTTCCTTGATTGTGACGGTGGATAATGGGGTTGCGGGTCACGAGGCTATTGAATTGGCCCAGTCTATGGGAGTGGATGTCATTGTGACTGACCATCATTCCATGCCAGAAACCCTGCCTGATGCCTATGCTACTGTCCATCCTGAACATCCAGATGCGGATTATCCTTTCAAATATTTGGCTGGTTGCGGAGTAGCTTTCAAGTTAGCTTGTGCCCTTTTAGAGGAAGTCCAAGTGGAACTGCTTGACTTGGTTGCTATCGGAACCATTGCTGATATGGTAAGTCTAACGGATGAAAATCGTATCTTGGTGCAATATGGTCTGGAAATGTTGGGGCATACTCAGCGCATTGGTCTACAAGAAATGCTAGACATGGCTGGAATTGCTACAAATGAAGTAACAGAAGAAACGGTTGGCTTCCAGATTGCTCCTCGTTTAAATGCCTTGGGGCGCTTGGATGATCCCAATCCAGCTATTGATTTGTTGACTGGGTTTGATGATGAGGAAGCACACGAGATTGCCCTTATGATTCATCAGAAAAACGAAGAGCGCAAGGAAATCGTGCAATCTATCTATGAAGAAGCCAAGACTATGGTGGATCCTGAGAAGAAGGTCCAAGTCTTGGCTAAGGAAGCCTGGAATCCTGGGGTTCTAGGAATTGTAGCTGGTCGTTTGTTGGAAGAATTGGGACAGACAGTCATCGTTCTTAATATAGAAGACGGTCGTGCCAAGGGAAGTGCTCGTAGTGTGGAAGCAGTCGATATTTTTGAAGCCCTAGATCCCCATCGTGACCTCTTTATCGCATTTGGCGGTCATGCTGGCGCAGCAGGAATGACGCTAGAAGTTGAGAAACTTTCAGATTTATCTCAGATCTTGGAAGATTATGTCCGTGAAAAAGGAGCAGATGCTGGTGGCAAGAATAAGTTAAACCTAGATGAAGAGCTGGATTTGGAGACTTTGAGTCTTGAAACAGTCAAGAACTTTGAACGTTTAGCTCCCTTTGGAATGGACAATCAGAAACCAGTCTTTTATATCAAGGATTTTCAGGTCGAAAGTGCTCGTACTATGGGGGCAGGCAATGCCCATCTCAAGCTGAAAATCTCTAAGGGTGAAGCCAGTTTTGAAGTGGTGGCATTTGGACAAGGCAGATGGGCAACGGAGTTTGCTCAAACCAAGAATCTAGAGTTAGCAGTCAAATTGTCTGTCAACCAATGGAATGGCCAAACTGCCCTTCAGTTGATGATGGTGGATGCGCGTGTGGAGGGTGTTCAACTCTTTAACATTCGTGGGAAGAATGCCACCTTGCCAGAGGGAGTTCCAGTCTTGGATTTTGCTGGAGAAGTGCCAGATTTAGTGACTAGTGAAGCTGTTGTCGTAAAAACCGTTCCTGAGGATATTACCCTGCTGAAAACCATTTTTCAGGAGCAACATTTCTCAGCCGTCTATTTCAAAAACGACATCGACAAGGCCTACTACCTAACAGGTTATGGAACTAGAGAGCAGTTTGCCAAATTGTACAAGACCATTTATCAGTTTCCAGAGTTTGATATTCGCTACAAGCTGAAAGACTTGGCAACTTATCTTAATATTCAACAAATCTTGCTGGTCAAGATGATTCAAGTATTTGAAGAATTAGGTTTTGTGATGATTAAAGATGGTGTGATGACAGTCAATAAAGAAGCACCAAAGAGAGAGATAGGAGAAAGTCAGATTTACCAAAATCTCAAACAAACCGTTAAAGACCAAGAAATGATGGCGCTGGGTACGGTGCAAGAAATCTATGACTTTTTGATGGAAAAAGAATAGAAGCTAGGAAAGAGTTGGGCAACCAGCTCTTTTTTGAAAACAAATCTTCATTTTGAAAATCATCAAAAAAATGGTATAATGGTAGGAAAAGATTCGGCTAAAAGTAATAGTGCTTTTAGAATAAGAGGGTAAGAAACCCTATAATCAAGATAAACTAAGCTTTCGGAGGAAAAATGAGTAATATCAGTTTAACAACACTTGGTGGTGTACGTGAAAATGGGAAAAATATGTATATCGCTGAAATCGATGGATCTATTTTCGTTTTGGATGCAGGTCTGAAATACCCTGAAAATGAACAACTAGGGGTGGATGTCGTTATTCCAAATATGGATTACCTTTTTGAAAATAGCGACCGTATCGCTGGGGTTTTCTTGACCCACGGGCATGCGGATGCCATTGGTGCATTGCCTTATCTCTTGGCTGAAGCTAAGGTACCTGTATTTGGGTCTGAGTTGACCATTGAGTTGGCCAAACTCTTTGTTAAAGGAAATGATGCGGTTAAGAAATTCAATGATTTCCATGTCATTGATGAGAATACGGAGATTGATTTTGGAGGGACTGTGGTTTCCTTCTTCCGTACGACCCACTCTATCCCAGAGAGTCTGGGTGTGGTCTTGAAGACGGCTGAGGGCAGCATTGTTTATACAGGGGACTTCAAATTTGACCAGACAGCTAGTGAATCTTATGCGACAGACTTTGCTCGTTTGGCAGAAATCGGTCGTGACGGAGTTCTGGCTCTTCTCAGTGATTCAGCCAATGCAGACAGTAATGTTCAAGTGGCTAGCGAAAGTGAAGTTGGGGATGAAATCACCCAAACCATTGCGGACTGGGAGGGACGTATCATTGTTGCGGCGGTAGCCAGCAACCTCTCTCGTATTCAACAGGTATTTGACGCTGCGGATGCAACAGGCCGTCGTGTGGTCTTGACAGGATTTGATATTGAAAATATCGTCCGTACTGCTATTCGCCTCAAGAAATTGTCTCTAGCTAACGAGAGCCTTTTGATTAAGCCAAAAGATATGTCTCGCTTTGAGGACCATGAGTTGATTATCCTTGAGACGGGCCGTATGGGTGAGCCTATCAATGGTCTTCGCAAGATGTCGATTGGTCGCCACCGTTATGTGGAAATCAAGGACGGTGACCTGGTCTATATCGTAACGACTCCATCTATCGCCAAAGAAGCAGTCATGGCGCGTGTGGAAAACATGATTTACCAAGCTGGCGGGGTTGTCAAATTAATCACCCAAAGCTTGCGTGTGTCAGGTCATGGAAATGCACGTGATTTGCAGTTGATGATCAATCTCTTGCAACCCAAGTATCTCTTCCCAATTCAAGGTGAATACCGTGAGTTGGATGCCCATGCCAAGGCTGCTATGGCAGTTGGGATGTTGCCAGAACGCATTTTCATTCCTAAAAAGGGAACCAGCATGGCTTATGAGAATGGGGACTTTGTCCCAGCTGGTGCAGTTTCGGCAGGCGATGTCTTGATTGATGGAAATGCTATCGGTGATGTTGGCAATGTAGTCCTTCGTGACCGTAAGGTATTGTCAGAGGATGGTATTTTCATCGTAGCAATTACCGTTAACCGTCGTGAGAAGAAAATTGTGGCCAAGGCCCGTGTTCACACGCGTGGATTCGTTTATCTTAAGAAGAGCCGCGATATTCTCCGTGAAAGTTCAGAATTGATTAACCAAACGGTAGAAGACTATCTTCAAGGCGATGACTTTGACTGGGCAGATCTCAAAGGGAAGGTTCGTGATACTCTGACCAAGTACCTCTTTGATCAAACTAAACGTCGTCCAGCCGTTTTACCAGTGGTCATGGAAGCAAAATAATCGTTGAAATAAACAGAGAGAAAGTCGAATTTCGGCTTTTTCTTATCGGAAAATAAAAGGAAAAAATTATGGCAGTAATGAAAATCGAGTATTACTCACAGGTATTAGATATGGAGTGGGGGGTGAATGTTCTTTACCCCGATGCCAATCGAGTGGAAGAACCAGATTGCGAAGATATCCCTGTTTTGTATCTTTTACACGGGATGTCTGGCAATCATAACAGTTGGCTCAAGCGAACCAACGTAGAACGCTTGCTTCGAGGAATCAATCTCATCGTTGTCATGCCCAATACCAGCAATGGTTGGTACACTGATACTAAGTATGGTTTTGATTACTACACAGCTCTAGCAGAGGAATTGCCACAGGTTTTGAAACGTTTCTTCCCTAATATGACTAGTAAGCGTGAAAAGACCTTTATCGCTGGTCTTTCTATGGGAGGCTATGGCTGCTTCAAACTGGCTCTTGCAACAAATCGTTTCTCTCGTGCAGCTAGTTTTTCAGGTGCTCTTAGCTTTCAAGATTTTTCTCCTGAAAGTCAAGATTTGGGAACACCAGCTTATTGGAGAGGTGTGTTTGGGGAGATTCAAGATTGGACAGCTAGCCCTTATTCACTTGAAAGTCTAGCTAAAAAATCGGATAAAAAGACCAAACTTTGGGCTTGGTGTGGCGAGCAGGATTTCTTGTACGAAGCCAATAATCTGGCAGTGAAAAACCTCAAAAAACTAGGTTTTGATATGACCTATAGCCATAGCGCTGGAACTCATGAGTGGTATTATTGGGAAAAACAATTGGAAGGTTTTTTAGCAACCCTACCAATTGATTTCAAACTGGAAGAGAGATTGAGCTAGTTTTTTATAAATAAACTACCATTTATAGTTATTCTTGGCTTAAAAACAATTATGGAAGTCTATTTTCACTAGACTTTTTAATCGAAAATAGTAAAATAGTAGAGAGATACTAGTTGAAAGAGAGAAAAATATGTATCGTTATCAGCTTGGGATACCATTATCAGAGTATGATGATTTTGTAAAAGAACATCCCATGGTTAATCTATTACAAAGCAGTGCTTGGGAAAAAGTGAAATCTGATTGGAATCATGAGAGACTTGGGGTTTATGAAGGGGAAAAATTACTGGCTGTGGCTAGTATTCTCATAAAGTCTCTGCCTTTTGGGTATAAAATGTTTTATATTCCAAGAGGTCCCATATTGGATTACAGGGATACAGAAGTTTTAAAGTTTGTCCTGCAGTCTATTAAGTCTTATGCTCGCAGTAAGAAAGCTATCTTTGTGACTTTTGACCCAAGTATTTGTCAATCTCAACATTTGGTCAATCAAGATAAAACAGAATATCCTGAAAATCTTGTTCTTGTTGAGACTTTAGGGCAACTAGGAGTGAAATGGTCTGGGCAGACAGCCGAGATGGATGATACTATTCAACCTCGTATTCAGGCGAAAATATACAAGGAAAATTTTGGGGAAGATAAACTTTCTAAGTCAACAAAACAGGCTATTCGAACAGCTCGAAACAAAGGGCTTGAGGTTCAATATGGTGGACTGGAACTATTAGATTCGTTTTCGGAGTTGATGAAAAAAACCGAGAAACGAAAAGATATTCATTTAAGAAATGAAGTCTACTATAAAAAATTATTAGATAACTTTAAAGAAGATTCTTATATCACGCTAACGAGTTTGGATGTTTCTAAGCGTTTACGAGAATTAGAAGAACAGCTAGAAAAAAATAGAGTAGTTGCAGAAAAATTTAGTGATGCAACCAAACCTTCAAAAGTTCAAGAAAATATAAAAGAAAAAGAACGTTTAGAAGAGGAAAGAGATTTCTTGCAGGGATATATGAATGAAGGAAAATCAAACATTCCTTTAGCAGCTACTTTGAGTTTGGAATTTGGTAATACTTCTGTCAATCTATATGCTGGTATGGATGATGCTTTTAAACGTTACAATGCACCAATTTTAACTTGGTATGAAACAGCTCGCTATGCCTTTGAGCGAGGTATGGTGTGGCAAAATTTAGGAGGCGTCGAAAATCATTTAGACGGTGGACTCTATCGTTTTAAAGCTAATTTTAATCCAACGATTGAAGAATACTTGGGTGAATTTACAATGCCTACCCATCCTCTCTATCCTCTGTTAAGACTTGCTCTTAATTTCCGTAAAACATTAAGAAAAAAACATAGAAAGTAAGTATATGGTACTAACAACACTCACGAAAGAAGAGTTTCAGACTTATTCTGATCAGGTTTCTTCTCGTTCTTTTATGCAATCTGTCCAGATGGGTGATTTGCTAGAAAAAAGAGGGGCTCAAATTGTTTATCTTGCTTTAAAAAAAGAAGGAGAAATTCAAGTTGCAGCTATGGTTTATAACTTGCCCATGTTAGGTGGTCTGCATATGGAGCTCAATTCGGGTCCGATTTATACCCAACAAGATGCTCTTCTAGTTTTTTATGCGGAGTTAAAAGAATATGCCAAACAAAATGGTGTCTTAGAGTTGCTTGTAAAACCTTATGAAACTTATCAAACTTTTGATAGCCAAGGTAATCCAATAGATGTTGAGAAAAAAAGTATCATTCAAGGTTTAACTGATTTGGGTTATCAATTTGATGGTTTGACGACAGGATATCCAGGTGGGGAACCGAATTGGTTATATTATAAGGATTTGACTGATTTAACTGAAAAGAATTTGCTTAAAAGTTTTAGTAAAAAGGGGAAGCCTTTGGTGAAAAAGGCTGAAACGTTCGGCATTCGGTTGAAAAAGTTAAAACGTGAAGAGCTATCAATGTTTAAGAACATCACAAAAGAAACCTCTGAACGTAGAGAATATAGTGATAAAAGTTTAGAATACTATGAGCATTTTTATGATGCTTTTGGAGAACAAGCTGAGTTTCTCGTAGCAATCTTGAATTTTTCGGAATATATGAACAAATTACAAGGTGAGCAAAGTAAACTAGAAGAAATAGTGGACAAGTTGCGACTTGATTTGAGTAAAAATCCTCATTCTGAGAAAAAACAAAATCAACTGAGAGAATATTTGAGTCAATTTGAAACTTTTGAAGTTCGAAAAGCAGAAGCGCGAGACTTGATTGAAAAATATGGGGAAGAAGATATTGTTTTAGCCGGAAGTTTATTTGTTTATATGCCTCAGGAAACGACTTATCTCTTTAGTGGCTCCTACACTGAGTTTAATAAATTCTATGCCCCTGCACTGCTTCAAAAATATATTATGTTGGAAAGCATAAAACGTGGAATACCTAAATACAACTTCCTAGGCATTCAAGGGATTTTTGATGGAAGTGATGGTGTTTTGCGTTTTAAACAAAATTTTAATGGCTATATTGTACGCAAAGCGGGTACTTTCCGTTACCATCCATCACCTTTAAAATACAAAGCTATTCAGTTATTCAAAAAAATATTAGGACGTTAAGATGAAAAAGCCAGTATTTAGCTTTCTTTCAGCTTGTTTTAGTAAAATAGACTTTATTTGCTAGAAAGGTGGAGAGACATGCGCTGGATTTTTCGTTTGATAGGGGCTTTCTTTTCTTTTGTGTGGCGTTTGTTTTGGCGCCTGGTTTGGATTGTTTTGATTTTATGCACTCTTGCTTTTGGATTTCTCTGGTATCTGAACGGGGATTTTCAAGGAGCGCTAAAGCAAGCAGAGCGGTCGGTAAAAATTGGTCAACAAAGTATCGACCAATGGGAAAGAACAGGGCAACTGCCTAAGTTGAACCAGACTGATAGCCACCAGCATTCTGAAGGAAGGTGGTCACAGGCTTCTGCTCGTATTTACTTGGATCCCCAGATGGATTCACGCTTTCAAGAGGCTTATTTAGAAGCAATCCAGAATTGGAATCAAACTGGTGCTTTTCATTTTGAAATCGTGACTGAGTCCAGCAAGGCAGATATCTTGGCTACGGAGATGAATGACGGAGGTACTCCTGTGGCAGGAGAGGCAGAAAGTCAGACCAACCTCTTAACAGGGCAATTCTTGTCTGTCACGGTACGGTTGAATCACTATTATCTATCCGATCCAAATTATGGTTATTCTTATGAGCGTCTTGTCCATACGGCAGAACATGAGTTGGGGCATGCGATTGGCTTGGACCATACAGATGAGAAGTCTGTGATGCAACCTGCGGGTTCTTTTTATGGTATTCAGGAAGAGGATGTCGAAAGGCTTCGAAAATTATATGAGACTAGTGAGTAGGGAACAATCTTTCCCTACTTTTTTGCTATAATGGAACTATGAATAACTTGATTAAATCAAAACTAGAGCTCTTGCCGACCAGCCCTGGTTGTTACATTCACAAGGATAAAAACGGCACTATTATCTATGTAGGAAAGGCTAAAAACCTACGTAACCGCGTGAGGTCTTATTTCCGTGGGAGTCACGATACCAAAACAGAGGCCTTGGTGTCTGAGATTGTAGATTTTGAATTTATCGTTACGGAGTCCAATATTGAGGCCCTTCTCCTAGAAATCAACCTGATTAAGGAAAATAAGCCTAAATACAATATTATGCTCAAGGATGATAAGTCCTATCCCTTCATCAAAATCACCAATGAGCGCTATCCTCGTTTGATTATCACTCGTCAGGTCAAGAAGGACGGAGGTCTCTACTTTGGACCTTATCCAGATGTGGGAGCAGCCAATGAAATCAAGCGGTTGCTGGATCGAATTTTTCCTTTTAGAAAGTGTACCAATCCACCGTCTAAGGTCTGTTTTTACTACCATATCGGTCAATGTATGGCCCACACCATCTGTAAGAAAGATGAGGCCTATTTCAAGTCCATGGCTCAGGAGGTTTCTGAGTTTCTGAAAGGGCAGGATGACAAAATCATTGATGCTCTTAAGGGAAAAATGGCAGCGGCAGCCCAGACTATGGAATTTGAACGTGCAGCGGAATACCGTGACCTAATTCAGGCTATTGGAACGCTTCGAACCAAGCAACGGGTTATGGCTAAGGATCTCCAAAATCGGGATGTCTTTGGCTACTATGTGGACAAGGGCTGGATGTGTGTTCAGGTTTTCTTTGTTCGTCAGGGCAAGCTTATCGAGCGCGATGTCAATCTTTTTCCCTACTACAACGATCCGGATGAGGACTTCTTGACCTATGTGGGACAATTCTATCAAGAAAAATCTCACCTGGTTCCCAATGAGGTACTGATTCCGCAGGATATTGACGAAGAAGCTGTCAAGGCTTTGGTAGACACCAAGATTCTTAAGCCTCAACGTGGAGAGAAAAAGCAGCTGGTCAATCTGGCTATAAAGAATGCTCGAGTCAGTCTAGAGCAGAAGTTCAATCTGTTAGAAAAATCTGTCGAAAAGACACAAGGAGCTATTAAAAATCTAGGTCGTTTGCTCCAAATACCGACCCCAGTCCGCATCGAATCCTTCGATAACTCTAATATCATGGGGACCAGTCCTGTTTCAGCTATGGTGGTCTTTGTCAACGGCAAACCGAGTAAGAAGGATTACCGTAAGTACAAGATAAAAACCGTAGTCGGGCCAGACGACTATGCCAGTATGAGAGAAGTCATTCGCAGGCGCTATGGTCGAGTACAGCGTGACGGTTTGACTCCTCCAGATTTGATTGTCATCGATGGGGGACAAGGTCAAGTCAATATCGCTAAGCTAGTCATCCAAGAGGAACTGGGTTTGGATATTCCCATTGCAGGTCTGCAAAAGAATGACAAACACCAAACCCATGAGCTGCTCTTTGGAGATCCGCTTGAGGTGGTGGAGTTGTCTCGCAATTCTCAGGAATTTTTCCTCCTCCAACGCATTCAAGATGAGGTCCACCGCTTTGCTATCACTTTCCACCGCCAACTGCGCTCAAAAAATTCTTTTTCATCACAACTGGATGGGATTGACGGTCTGGGACCTAAACGTAAGCAAAATATCATGAAGCATTTCAAGTCTCTGACTAAAATCAAGGAAGCTAGTGTGGATGAGATTGTCGAAGTTGGGGTGCCAAGAGCAGTAGCAGAAGCTGTGCAGAGGAAGTTGAACTCGCAGGAAACAGAAACCTTGCCTCAAGTGGCAGAAGAAAGAGTAGATTACCAAACGGAAGGAAACCATCATGAACCATAAAATCGCAATTTTATCAGATATTCATGGCAATGCGACGGCCTTGGAAGCAGTGATTGCAGATGCTAAAAATCAAGGAGTCAGTGAATACTGGCTTCTGGGAGATATTTTTCTACCTGGTCCAGGTGCAAATGACTTGGTAGCCCTGCTAAAGGATCTTCCTATCACGGCAAGTGTTCGAGGCAATTGGGATGATTGTGTCCTTGAAGCTTTAGATGGGCAATATGGCTTAGAAGACCCACAGGGAGTCCAGCTCATGCGCATGACCCAGTTTTTGATGGAGCGAATGGATCCTGCAACGATTGTCTGGCTACGAAGCTTGCCTATGCTGGAAAAGAAAGAAGTTGAGGGACTGCGTTTTTCTCTCTCTCATAATTTACCTGACAAAAATTATGGAGGTGACTTACTGGTTGATAATGATACGGAGAAATTTGACCAACTCCTAGATGCTGAAACCGACGTGGCAGTCTATGGTCATGTTCACAAGCAGTTGCTTCGTTATAGCAGTCAAGGGCAACAAATCATCAATCCAGGGTCGATTGGCATGCCCTATTTTAATTGGGAGGCGTTAAAAAATCACCGTGCCCAGTATGCCGTGATAGAAGTTGAAGATGGGGAATTAGTAAATATCCAATTTCGTAAAGTCGCTTATGCTTATGAAGCGGAGTTAGAATTGGCCAAGTCCCAGGGTCTTCCCTTTATCGAAATGTATGAAGAACTACGTCGTGAAGATAATTATCAGGGGCACAATCTGGAACTATTAGCAAGCTTCATAGAAAAGTATGGGTATGTAGAAGATGTGAAGAATTTTTTTGATTTTTTGTAAGAGTTCCCTAAGATAATCAATGCAATTAAAAACGATTGGCTGGTCCAATCGCTTTTAGTATATCTTATACTCAATGAAAATAAAAGAGCAAACTAGGAAGCAAGCCGTAGGTTGCTCAAAGCACTGCTTTGAGGTTGTAGATAAGACTGACGAAGTCAGTCACATATATAATCCAAGGCGAAGCTGACGTGGTTTGAAGAGATTTTCGAAGAGTATTATTGTAATTGAGATTTATCTGGGAGATAAGAACCACCTAGATAGGTATTGCTGAGTTTTTCAAGTGTTCCGTCTTGATAGAGTTCTTTGAGCGCTTTATCAAATTTTTCTTTAAACTCTTTTTGGTCGCTTGAGAAAACGATATAGTTGTTGGGGCTATCGGCAGAAGGCAAATCAACAACTGAGAGATCTAAGCCGCGGTCCTTAATAATCTTTTGAACGGATACTTTGTCAAAAACTAGAAAATCAAACTCTCCATTAGCAAGGTCTAGGATTCGTTTGCCGATATCTTCACCAGAAAAATCAATTGTAGCGGGATTGTCAGTGTGTTTTTGATTCCAGTTATTGATGAATTGAGCGTTTGAAGTTCCGGTATCCTCTTGAGTTGTTTTGCCAGCGATTTGGTCAAGTGAAGTCAGAGGATTTTTCTTGTTGCTGACAAGGACGAGGGGATTGTTCGAAATTGGGAGTGAGTAAAGGTATTTTTCAGCACGTTCTTTTGTATAACTCAAGTTATTGGCTGCGGCTTGATAGTGACCAGAATCAAGTCCTGGGAAGATACTCTCCCAAGCAGTTCTTTGGAATTGAATCTCATAGTCGCTGAGCTTTTCATCCACTGCTTTTAGAACTTCGATATCGAAGCCTGTCAGATTGCCCTTGTCTTCGTAGTCAAATGGTGGCACATCACCAGCTGTAGCAACGACGATTGTCTTTTGAGAGCTGGTCTCTTTGGGTGTGGCTTGATTCCCGCAGGCAACCAATAATGGAAGGATGGCTAGTAATAGGCTAAATTTTTTCATAATGTCTCCATTCAAATGTAAAGTTACCTGCTAGTTTATCAGAAATTTTCCTGATGAACCAATATATATATTTTATGCCTGTGATAAAAAAAACTTATACTCTTCGAAAATCAAATTCAAACCACGTCAGCTTCACCTTGCCGTACTCAAGTACAGCCTGCGGCTAGCTTCCTAGTTTGCTCTTTGATTTTCATT
>JAWETZ010000025.1:0-35570 GCA_032480835.1 Streptococcus mitis | reverse complement strand
TTGCTTTTCATTATAGATCTTATGGGACTTTTTTTCTACAACAAAATAGGCTCCATAATATCCATAGGGGATTTACCCACTACAAATATTATAGAGCCTCTAAAACTACTTTCTGTCAGTAGGTTTGAAGAAAGAAAATCTAAATTCACTTTCTATTTATGCTTCTTTCTTGCATTGCTTTTCTAGATATGCTACAGTTGTGGTAGCGATTACAAAATAAAAGGAGCATGCTATGAAAAATCCAGCTTTGCTAGAAGAAATTAAGACCTATAAAGGTAGGGATGAGGTTCCAGAAGACTTTGATGCTTTCTGGGATGAGGAAGTGAAAAAAGTTTCAACTCTTCCAGCCTACCAGTTGGAGGAAAGAGATTTCCACATTCCTCAAGTCAAGTGCTGTGAGTTAACATTTGAAGGAACGAATGAGGGAAAGGTTTATGCGCGCGTCGTTCTTCCAAAAAGTGAGGATAAAGTTCCAATAATTTTCCATTTTCATGGTTATATGGGACGTGGCTGGGACTGGGCCGACATGCTGGCCTTCACTGTAGCTGGTTACGTTGTTGTTTCCATGGATGTACGGGGCCAGTCAGGTTACTCGCAAGACGGCTTGCGTTCTCCTCTAGGAAATACCGTTAAGGGGCATATTATCCGTGGTGCTGTGGAAGGTCGGGAGCATCTCTTTTATAAGGATGTTTATCTGGATATTTACCAGTTGGTTGAGATTGTTGCTAGTTTACCTGAGGTTGATGAGAAGCGACTTTCTAGTTATGGTGCCTCGCAAGGTGGCGCTCTAGCCTTGGTAGCGGCAGCGCTCAATCCTCGAATTCAGAAAACAGTTGCTATCTATCCCTTCTTGTCAGACTTTAGACGAGTGCTTGAGATTGGTAATACTAGCGAGGCTTACGACGAACTGTTCCGTTATTTCAAGTTCCATGATCCATTCCATGAAACTGAGGAGGAAATCATGGCTACCCTTGCCTATATCGATGTGAAAAATCTTGCCCATCGTATCAAGGGTGAGGTTAAGATGATTACGGGCTTGGACGACGATGTTTGCTATCCTATTACCCAGTTTGCAATTTACAACCGTCTCACCTGCGATAAGGCCTATCGCATCATGCCTGAGTATGCCCACGAAGCCATGAATGTCTTTGTCAATGACCAAGTCTACAACTGGCTTTGTGGTAGTGAGATACCTTTTAAGTATGTGAAGTGATGAATGAGAGAGCCTAGTAGCTCTCTTTTTGTATAGAGTCTAGTCAGCAAATATTCTAGTTCATATATACTTTGAAATTCATACTCTTCGAAAATCTCTTCAAACCACGTCAGCTTTATCTGCAAGCTCAAAACAGTGTCTTGAGCAACCTGCGGCTAGCTCCCTAGTTTGCTTTTTGATTTTTATTGAGTATGAGTTTTTTTCTTGACCTTGGTGTAAAACAATTCATTTTGCTATCTAGCTTGGTATAAGTTCTTTCAATACATTGAAAAGCGCCTGTGAAATGTGTTATAATTAATAAGAAAATATACAGTTTGGCTACAAATGAACATTTATATATAAGTTTATGTATAACTTAGTTTTTCTGATTAGGATAATATCTTATAAAAAACTATATTCCTGGAGATACAGTACTTAAATAGCATTTGTAAAGGAACAAAATAATCTATGGCTATTTTTATTTTTTAGAATATACTTGGATAAATTAACTTTGAAAGTTAAAGTGAGGTAATATATGTTTGTATGTTTAAAGGGTTTAGGGAAATTTCGTAAATCCAAAGCTTATGGTTTGGTTGGTTGTTTGACACTATCAGCGGTGATTGGCTTAGCTGCACCAGAGTTACCAGTTATTGGTGGCGGAGTTGTTTCTGCTGATGTCATTCAAGGTGGTAGCGATATTCACGATGTGGATGTTCATAGTAAATCTGCAGAAGGTGTTGCTATGACTTATACCACTTATGATAGCGGAACAAGTGGAAAACAAACTGCGTCTGGCAGTGGTGTATTCGTAGCGCCGAATGTGATGGTAACAGTAGCTCATAACTACTATGATAAAAACCAAGAGGATAAGTCTGCGGTCTTGCGTGGTGGGGAGTCTGCTCGTAGTTATGTTGTGATGAACTCAGAAACAGAGAAGAGTAATAAAGTACCCACATCAGGGGTATCCGAGTCTCTTGAAAAAGACTCTATTCACTTGTATAACGGCAAAGACTTTGGTAAAGACTATAGCAACGACTTAGCAGTAGTGGTAACTAAAAAACCTGTAGAAGCTATGACAGGGGGAGAAGACTCCCCAAGAGAGTTGAGTGATAAAGAGGTTTCTACTGGTGATAAAATCACTATGGTCGGATATCCCAATGATTTTTCTACTCCAAATTTAAGTAAAGAAAATAAAGCTCGCTTGAAAGACGGTAAGGCTTATTCAGTCTCAACAACTGTGAGCAGTATCAATAAAGAGAGTGGTGCAGTCACTTATCATTCCTCAGCTTTAGGAGGTTTTTCAGGTGCTCCTTTGTTTAATGATAAGGGAGAGGTAGTCGGTATCCACCAGCACGGAACAAATACTTCAAACGCTCCTGAGAGTGAGCGTATTGGCGGTGGTACTATCTTTACGGACAAGCACAGAGCTTGGATTCGTTCTATGATTGATAAATATGGTATAAAGGGTTGGTATATAGATGGTGCAAACCGTTACTACTATGATGAAAATCATATAGCTTTAAAAGATGTAGAGTCTGAGATTGACGGTGCTTTGTATAGTTTTGATGAAAAAGGTCGAGCTACTTTAGTAAAAGGTGAAGAAAAAGGTCGTGTTCTACTTCGAGTGGAAGATACTAAAGGAACTCGTTTGATTTCAGATAAGGTTGTTCAGGAAGGTCCTGTTGGAAGTGGCTTGAATTTTCATTTAAGACAAAATTCAGACTTCAAACAGTTAATAGCAACGTCCCCAACAGCTAAAGTGGTATCCTATAACGGAGTGCCAATTAACAAACTAGCAAGTGATACTACTTGGTCTGATGAATATGTCAGTAAGTTAGCTTTAGGAGATACAATTATAAGAGCGGTAGTAGATTCAGTAAATCCGTTGCCTTCTAAGCCTTCATCTGACTTTGCAAGAACGGAGGTTGGTAAAGTCGATTTGAGTGGTAAATCGAACTTACCTGTACCTAGTAAAGAGGTGTTACAAGCTCCGAATGGCTCAGAAAATTTCTATGCTACAACGCACATTCAAACGCCAGATGGGTCGGGGTCAGGTACTTTAATTGCACCCAATTTGGTGTTAACAGTCGCTCATAATTTCTTAACAGTTAAAGGTTCTGAGGTAGTTACTAAATCTGGTCGCACCAATACAGTGTATAAAGCAACTTTACCGAATGGTAAGTATGTGAATTTTTCAGATGATGATATTGTTTATTGGAATAAGAAAGACTCAGTATTTGGATTTAAAAATGACTTAGCTTTGATTCGGTTAAAAGAAGCAGTAAAAGGAGTAACTCCTGTAGAGGTTGTAAAACAATCTTCGAAAGTTGCAGAGGGGGATTCAGTTTCGGTCTATGGTTTTCCAGATAACAAGCTAAGTCCAGTTTTAGATAGCAAAGTAGTAGGAACTACAGACTTCGGCTCTGGAATAGAGGGAATTAGCTATGGAGGTACGAAACCTGGAGCGTCTGGTGGTGGTCTCTATAATGATAAAGGTGCTTTAATTGGCGTTCACCAAAATGGTGTTGTAGGAAGCCGTAGTGGTGGTTTGGTTTTATCAAAAGAGCAGCTGGATTGGGTTCGTTCTTATATTGAGGGTCAACCAAAAGATCCTGTCTATGTGGAAGATAAAGAAGTGGAACCTTCTAAGAAGGATTCGGATAAGGATTTAGCTGGGAAATTAGATCCAAAAAAAGATAGTGGAAAAGAAGATTCTGGTATTTTAGGTACATCTGGTGACTTTGCAGCTCCTACCGTAGCTAAGCCAGACTTCACAGGCGGAGTGAATGGAGGCGACTCACTTGTTACAGAAGTTCCAGAGTATAGTGGTATTCTATCCACATTAGGCGATTCTCCAGCTCCTACCGTAGCTAAGCCAGAGTTTAAAGGAGGCGTGAATGGAGGCGATTCACTTGTTACAGAAGTTCCAGAGTATAGTGGTATTCTATCCACATTAGGTGATTCTCCAGCTCCTACAGTAGCTAAGCCAGAGTTTAGAGGAGGCGTGAATGGAGGCGACTCACTTGTTACAGAAGTTCCAGAGTATAGCGGTGTTCTATCCACATTAGGAGATTCTCCAGCTCCTACAGTCTCTAAGCCAGAGTTTACAGGTGGCGTGAATGGGGGCGACTCACTTGTTACAGAAGTTCCAGAGTATAGCGGTATTATATCCACATTAGGAGATTCTCCAGCTCCTACAGTCGCTAAGCCAGAGTTTACAGGTGGCGTGAATGGGGGCGATTCACTTGTTGCAGAAGTTCCAGAGTATAGCGGTATTATATCCACATTAGGAGATTCTCCAGCTCCTACAGTCTCTAAGCCAGAGTTTAAAGGTGGCGTGAATGGGGGCGACTCACTTGTTACAGAAGTTTCAGAATATAGTGGTGTTCTATCCACATTAGGTAATTCTCCAGCTCCTACAGTCGTTAAGCCAGAGTTTAAAGGTGGCGTGAATGGTGCGGATACTGAGATTCATCATCTTTCAGACTTCACAAGCGGAGTGAATGGAGGCGACTCACTTGTTGCAGAAGTTCCAGAGTACAGAGGCTTCCTATTTACATTAGGAGATTCTCCAGCTCCTACCGTAGCTAAGCCAGAGTTTAGAGGTGGAGTTAATGGTTCGGATACTGAGATTTATCATCTTTCAGACTTTACAGGTGGAGTGAACGTAGGTGAATCTCCTATACTAGAAATGCCAGAGTATACGGGTCCATTATCAACATCAGAAGAATCGGTCCCAACAGTTGAAAAACAGAACCTCACAGGCGGAGTGAATGTTGTAGCAAGTCCTATGCATGATAACAATAGAGATAGTAAGAATGAAGCAACAATGAAACAAGTTATCAAAAGAATTGCTAGTTCACAACGTATTTTCAAAAATGAAGCAGGAAGTGTGCAAATTCAAGCTTCAGAAGAAGTATTGAAAAATGTGATAGGTATTCAAATTCAAGAAATTCAAGTTAGTGATTTAAGTTCATTAAACTACAAAGCGTTTGATATCAAATTGAAGGATGCAAATGGTCGATATGTTCAACCTAAAGGGAAAGTCCTTGTTACTTTTGCTACGGATCATTCTGTTGAGAGTGTTTATGCCGTAGATCCAGAAGGAAATCTACACCCTATTGAATTCGAACAAAAAGATGGAAAGATTATTTTTGAGACTAGCAATTCTAGTATCTATCTCTCTGTCAATAATCTAGCACTCGATAATCCTACAAAAGATAAAAAAGAAGAGGAGCTTGCACCATCACCTAAATTGTTATCTATAAATGAGAACTCTGAATCTAATCGATTAGAGAATAAAGTAAGTAATAACGAACAGTCTATGTTACCAAATACAGGTGAGTCTGCCTCATCACTAACAATCTTATTTGGTTTTGTAGGAGTGTTCCTTGGAGCAATGATTTCTTATAAACGAAAAGACAGTTAATTTGTCTTCAGTTGTTCTTTGAACTTTTATGTTAATCTAAAATAAACCAGTCTGGAGTCCTGTAAAAAGATGGGAATTCTAGACTGGTTTTATTGGTATAGAAGTTTATAATAAGATTCGTAATTTTGAGTAATAGGTACGGATATTTATGTTATCTGAAACTACTTTCAGAAACAGCTGTTCTATAAAATACTTTTGAAACTGAAATCTATTCTATGACAAAGTATTGAAAGCGCTTTAAAAATAGTATATAATTGTCTCATAAGAAAAAAGGAAAAGGAGGAAAAAGGATGCCACAGATTACTAAAGAAGCCTTGATTGCACAAATCAAAGATGGAATCATTGTTTCTTGTCAGGCCCTTCCTCACGAACCGCTTTATACAGAAGCGGGAGGAGTCATCCCCTTGCTGGTCAAAGCGGCTGAGCAAGGTGGAGCAGTCGGTATTCGAGCCAATAGTGTTCGTGATATCAAGGAAATTAAAGAGGTTACAAAACTTCCGATTATAGGGATTATCAAACGAGATTATCCACCTCAAGAACCCTTCATCACTGCTACTATGAAAGAAGTTGATGAATTAGCAGAACTAGATATTGAAGTGATTGCTCTAGACTGTACTAAACGCGAACGCTACGATGGTTTGGAGATTCAGGAGTTTATCCGTCAGGTTAAGGAAAAATATCCTAACCAGCTCTTGATGGCTGATACTAGTACCTTCGAAGAAGGGTTAGCAGCCGTAGAAGCAGGAATTGACTTCGTTGGAACAACCTTATCAGGTTACACATCTTACAGTCCAAAGGTAGACGGTCCAGATTTTGAACTAATCAAGAAGTTCTGTGATGCGGGTGTAGATGTTATCGCTGAAGGGAAAATTCATACACCAGAACAAGCCAAACAAATCCTAGGATATGGAGTGCGAGGTATTGTTGTTGGTGGCGCTATTACTAGACCAAAAGAGATTACAGAACGCTTTGTTGCTGGTCTTAAATAACACAATCTCAAAATAGAGGAGAGTGGTGGAAGCGTCGGATAAAATGAAAACGTATACAGATGCAAACTTGCTCATTATCCAATATGGATACGCTTATAAATAGGAGAATACAAATGAAATTTAGAAAACTAGCTTGTACAGTGCTTGCGGGTGCTGCGATTCTTGGTCTTGCTGCTTGTGGAAATTCTGGCGGAAGTAAAGATGCTGCAAAATCGGGTAGCGATAGCGGAAAAACAGAAATCACTTGGTGGGCATTCCCAGTCTTCACTCAAGAAAAAACTGGTGATGGTGTTGGAACTTATGAAAAATCTATCATCGCAGCCTTTGAAAAAGCAAACCCAGATGTTAAAGTGAAATTGGAAACTATCGACTTTAAGTCAGGTCCAGAAAAAATCACTACAGCTATCGAAGCAGGTACAGCTCCTGACGTCCTCTTTGACGCACCAGGACGTATCATCCAATACGGTAAAAATGGAAAATTGGCTGACTTGAACGACCTCTTTACAGACGACTTTGTTAAAGATGTTAACAATGAAAATATTGTAAAAGCAAGTAAAGCTGGCGATAAAGCTTATATGTATCCAATCAGTTCAGCACCATTCTACATGGCTATGAACAAGAAAATGTTGGAAGAAGCTGGAGTTGCGAATCTTGTAAAAGAAGGCTGGACAACAGACGACTTTGAAAAAGTATTGAAAGCACTCAAAGCTAAAGGCTATACACCAGGTTCATTGTTCAGTTCAGGTCAAGGGGGAGACCAAGGAACACGTGCCTTCATTTCAAACCTTTATGGTGCTTCTGTAACTGATAAAGATGTTACTAAGTATACAACTGATGATCCTAAATTCGTTAAAGGTCTTGAAAAAGCAACTAGCTGGATTAAAGATGGTTTGTTGAATAATGGTTCACAATTTGATGGTGGAGCAGATATCCAAAACTTTGCTAACGGCCAAACATCATACACTACTCTTTGGGCACCATCTCAAAATGGTATCCAAGCTAAACTATTGGAAGCAAGTAAAGTAGAAGTGGTAGAAGTACCATTCCCATCTGATTCTGGTAAACCAGCTCTTGAATACCTTGTAAACGGATTTGCAGTATTTAACAACAAAGACGACAAGAAAATTGCTGCTTCTAAGAAATTTGTTCAATTCATCGCTGATGATAAAGAATGGGGTCCAAAAGATGTTGTTCGTACAGGAGCATTCCCAGTTCGTACATCATTTGGTAAACTCTATGATGACAAACGTATGGAAACAATCGGTGCTTGGACTAAGTACTACTCACCATACTACAATACAATTGATGGTTTTGCAGAAATGAGAACTCTATGGTTCCCAATGTTGCAATCAGTTTCAAATGGCGATCAAAAACCAGCTGATGCATTGAAAGCATTTACTGAAAAAGCAAACGAAACTATCAAAAAAGCTACTAAACAATAAACCCTAAACTAGATTTTGTAGCCCCTTTTCCCTTTGCACGCTTGTGTAAGAAAAGGGGGCTTTTATTTAAAAGGTAAATCATCATTCTCTTAGGAGATTATCAATAAAAGAAAAGGAAAGAGAGGTGCCGATAGTGAAAGTTAATAAAATTCGTATGAGAGAAACTATTATTTCTTATGCTTTCCTAGCGCCAGTTTTATTCTTCTTCATTGTCTTCGTTTTAGTACCAATGATTATGGGCTTTATCACAAGTTTCTTTAACTACTCTATGACTAGTTTTGAATTTGTGGGCTTAGATAACTATATCCGTATGTTTAAAGATCCTGTCTTTACAAAATCTCTGATTAACACAGTTATTTTGGTTGTTGGATCTGTACCGATTGTTGTTCTCTTTTCGCTCTTTGTGGCGTCGCAAACCTACCATCAAAATGCTATTGCCAGATCCTTCTACCGTTTTGTCTTTTTCCTTCCTGTCGTAACAGGTAGTGTTGCCGTAACGGTTGTATGGAAATGGATCTATGACCCACTATCAGGTATCTTGAACTTTGTGCTTAAATCAAGCCATATTATTACTCAAAATATTTCATGGCTGGGAGACAAACACTGGGCATTGCTGGCAATTATGATTATCCTCTTGACAACTTCAGTTGGTCAACCAATCATCCTCTACATAGCTGCTATGGGGAATATTGACAATTCATTGGTTGAAGCGGCTCGTGTAGACGGTGCAACTGAATTTCAAGTTTTCTGGAAGATTAAATGGCCAAGCCTTCTTCCAACAACTCTTTATATCGCAATCATCACAACAATCAACTCATTCCAAGTTTTCGCCTTGATTCAGCTTTTGACATCTGGTGGGCCAAACTACTCAACAAGTACCTTGATGTACTACCTATACGAAAAAGCCTTCCAATTGACAGAATATGGTTATGCCAACACAATTGGTGTCTTCTTGGCAGTCATGATTGCTATCGTAAGCTTTGTTCAATTTAAAGCACTCGGAAACGACGTAGAATATTAAAGAAAGGAGACAGCTATGCAATCTACACAAAAGAAACCATTAACAGCCTTTACTGTTATTTCAACAATCATTTTGCTCTTATTGACCGTGCTGTTCATCTTTCCATTCTACTGGATTTTGACAGGGGCATTTAAATCACAACCTGATACAATCGTAATTCCACCACAGTGGTTCCCTAAAATGCCAACCATGGAAAACTTCCAACAACTCATGGTGCAAAACCCTGCTATGCAATGGATGTGGAACTCAGTATTTATCTCATTGGTAACTATGTTCTTAGTCTGTGCAACTTCATCTCTAGCAGGTTATGTATTGGCTAAAAAACGTTTCTATGGTCAACGTATCCTCTTTGCAATCTTTATTGCTGCTATGGCTCTTCCAAAACAAGTTGTCCTTGTACCATTGGTACGTATCGTCAACTTCATGGGAATCCACGATACTCTCTGGGCAGTTATCTTGCCTTTGATTGGATGGCCATTTGGGGTTTTCCTTATGAAACAATTTAGTGAAAATATTCCAACAGAGTTGCTTGAATCAGCTAAAATTGATGGTTGTGGTGAGATTCGTACTTTCTGGAGCGTAGCTTTCCCAATTGTAAAACCAGGGTTTGCGGCTCTTGCAATCTTTACCTTCATCAATACTTGGAACGACTACTTCATGCAGTTGGTTATGTTGACTTCACGTAACAATTTGACTATTTCACTCGGTGTTGCGACCATGCAAGCCGAAATGGCAACCAACTATGGTTTAATCATGGCAGGTGCAGCTCTTGCTGCAGTGCCAATCGTAACAGTCTTCCTAGTCTTCCAAAAATCCTTCACACAAGGTATTACTATGGGAGCTGTTAAAGGATAAGAAACGATTTCTTTTACAGTATCAATTGGCTATTGCTAGCACTATCTAAAAGCCTCCGACAGTAAATGACACTGTTGGAGGTGTTAGTTTTAATCGCTTAATGACGATTTTTAAAGGAGAAAATAATGATTTTTGACGATTTGAAAAATATTAGCTTCTATAAAGGGATTCATCCCAATCTTGACAAGGCAATTGATTATCTTTATGAACATCGTAAAGATTCATTCGAGTTAGGAAAATATGATATTGATGGTGACAAGGTTTTTCTAGTTGTTCAAGAAAATGTCCTAAATAAAGCTGAAAATGACCAGTTTGAACATCACAAGAACTATGCAGACTTGCATTTATTGGTAGAAGGGCATGAATATTCGAGCTACGGTTCACGTATCAAAGATGAAGCAGTAGCATTTGACGAAACAAGTGATATTGGTTTTGTCCATTGTCATGAACACTACCCACTCTTGTTGGGGTATCACAATTTTGCGATTTTCTTCCCAGGAGAGCCACATCAACCAAATGGTTATGCAGGTATGGAAGATCAAGTTCGCAAGTATTTGTTTAAAATTTTAATTGATTAGAATGATAGATCGAGATAGCTGATGACTATCTTATATTCTTCGAAAATCAAATTCAAACCGCGTCAGCTTCGCCTTGGAATATATATGTGACTGATCTCGTCAGTCTTATCTACAACCTCAAAGCAGTGCTTTGAGCAACCTACGGCTAGCTTCCTAGTTTGCTCTTTGATTTTCATTGAGTATTATTGAACACTTTTGAAAATTGAGTTTAAGAGTTGAATCTTATCAATTGATAAATCGGAATGATTTAGCAAGTGATATAAATTATAGGGGGAGTAAAAGATGTCACAAAAAGGAAGAAGTCTCATCAAGGCTGCATTTGATACAGATAATTTTCTAATGCGAATTAGTGAGAAGGTTTTAGATATTGTAACAGTCAATCTTCTCTTTGTAGTAACTTGTTTGCCAATCGTAACGATTGGAGTAGCCAAAATTAGTCTCTATCAGACAATGTTTGAAATCAAGCAAAGTAGACGTGTTCCAGTTTTTAGAACCTATCTAAGAGTTTTTAGGCAAAACCTGAAACTAGGTTTTCAGTTGGGGATGTTAGAATTAGGAATTGTATTTCTAACTCTTTCAGATCTCTATCTTTTCTGGGGTCAAACAGCTCTGCCCTTCCAATTGGTGAAAGCTATTTGTCTAGGTATTCTTATCTTCCTCACCATTGTGATGTTGGCTAGTTACCCTATCGCGGCACGTTATGACCTATCTTGGAAAGAAATTCTTCAAAAAGGACTGATGTTGGCTAGTTTTAACGCTCCTTGGTTTATCTTGATGATCGCAACTATCTTTTTGATTTTGATGATTCTATATCTATCAGCCTTTACCCTTCTATTGGGAGGATCAGCTTTTATTCTCTTTGGTTTTGGACTTCTTGCTTTTTTACAAGTAGGAGTGATGGAAAAGCTATTTGCTAAGTATGAGTAAGGGTTGCAATTATTTCTGAAACTACTTTCAAACGCTCCAAACGCTATTCTATAAGCAAGAAACTAAAATCTAAGTGTCTACAAAATATTGAAAGCCTTTTCGGTAAAGTGTATACTAAAGAAGTAAAGAAAGAATCTGCTTTAGCAGAAAATAAAAATAATAGGAGAAAATCTATGTCAGATTTGAAAAAATACGAAGGTATCATTCCAGCCTTCTACGCATGTTATGATGAACAAGGAGAAGTAAGTCCAGAGCGTACGCGTGCCTTGGTTCAATACTTCATTGATAAAGGTGTTCAAGGTCTCTATGTCAATGGTTCTTCTGGTGAATGTATCTACCAAAGCGTTGAAGACCGCAAGTTGATTTTGGAAGAAGTCATGGCAGTTGCCAAAGGTAAATTAACTATTATTGCCCATGTTGCTTGCAATAATACTAAAGATAGTATGGAACTTGCTCGCCACGCAGAAAGCTTGGGTGTAGATGCCATTGCAACGATTCCACCGATTTACTTCCGCTTACCAGAATACTCAGTTGCTAAATATTGGAATGATATTAGCTCTGCAGCTCCAAACACCGACTACGTGATTTACAACATTCCTCAATTGGCAGGAGTTGCTTTGACTCCAAGTCTTTATACTGAAATGTTGAAGAATCCACGTGTTATCGGTGTGAAGAACTCTTCTATGCCAGTTCAAGATATCCAAACTTTTGTGAGCCTTGGTGGGGAAGACCATATCGTCTTTAACGGTCCAGATGAGCAGTTCCTAGGTGGTCGTCTCATGGGTGCTAAAGCGGGTATCGGTGGTACTTATGGTGCTATGCCAGAACTTTTCTTGAAACTCAATCAGTTGATTGCGGATAAAGATTTGGAAACAGCGCGTGAATTGCAGTATGCTATCAACGCTATCATTGGTAAACTCACTGCTGCGCATGGAAATATGTACGGTGTGATTAAGGAAGTCTTGAAGATCAATGAAGGCCTGAATATTGGTTCTGTTCGTTCACCATTGACACCAGTGACTGAAGACGATCGTCCAGTTGTAGAAGCAGCTGCAGCCTTGATTCGTGAAACCAAGGAGCGCTTCCTCTAATTCATAAGGAGGTATTTATGACACACTACGTTGCAATTGATATCGGTGGAACCAACATCAAATATGGTTTGATCGACCAAGAAGGCCAACTTGTTGAATCGCATGAAATGCCAACTGAGGCGCATCAGGGTGGACCTCATATCTTACAAAAGACCAAAGATATCGTAGCCAGCTATTTAGAAAAAGGCCCAGTAGCAGGTGTTGCCATTTCTTCTGCTGGGATGGTGGATCCAGACAAGGGTGAGATTTTCTATGCTGGACCTCAAATCCCTAACTACGCAGGGACCCAGTTCAAAAAGGAAATCGAGACTAGTTTTACTATTCCTTGTGAAATTGAGAATGACGTCAACTGTGCAGGTCTTGCTGAAGCGGTATCTGGTTCAGGCAAGGGAGCGAGTGTCACCCTTTGCTTGACTATTGGAACCGGTATCGGTGGTTGTTTGATTATGGATGGGAAAGTTTTCCATGGATTTAGCAATTCAGCCTGTGAAGTTGGTTATATGCATATGCAGGATGGAGCGTTCCAAGATTTGGCTTCTACAACAGCCTTGGTTGAGTATGTAGCAGCAGGTCATGGAGATCCAGTTGACCAGTGGAATGGTCGACGTATTTTTAAGGAAGCTACTGAAGGAAACAAAATCTGCATGGAAGGCATTGACCGCATGGTAGATTACCTTGGGAAAGGTCTGGCAAATATTTGCTACGTTGCCAATCCAGAAGTGGTCATTCTCGGTGGTGGTATCATGGGGCAAGAGGCTATCCTCAAACCTAAGATCCGTACAGCCTTGAAAGAGGCTTTGGTACCAAGTTTAGCAGAAAAAACACGATTAGAATTTGCTCATCATCAAAATACGGCAGGTATGTTGGGTGCTTATTATCACTTTAAAACAAAACAATCCTAGTTTGGTTTAACCAAACTAGGATTTTCTAATCAAGTTCCCTTGACTTTCTTTATAATTGTGAGATAATAAAAAAAATATATAAAGGAATTATATAAAATGGCTATAGCGAATTCAAGTAAAATGGTAACCTTCCAAGCTAATAGAGAATTGGTAAACGATGCTATGGAAGTGTTAAAAGAACAAAATCTCTCTCTTTCATCAGCACTCAGATTATTTTTAAAGAATGTTGTCGTAACAAATGGAGTAGATTTACTGAGTGAAGAGGAATTAGAGAAGGAGTATTTGTTTAGACAATTACAAGCAGAAGTTCAAGAAAGTTATGCCAAGATTGAGGCTGGAAATTACTTGACAGATGAGGATGTCGTGACACGCTATGGATTATAAAAAATATAGGATTTTGTATTCTCCTAGAGTGATTGATAGTCTGGATAAAATATATCAGTATATAGCGGAGGAAATCGGTTTTGTAGAGGCTGCGAGAAGAAAAGTGGCGAGTATCAGAAAAGATATTAATCGTCTAGAAATTTTCCCCCAAGCTGGATTTGATGCCGATGAAAAATTTGGTAAGAAATTAGACCCTCGCTACCAAACGCGAGGATTGACCTTGAGTAAGGATTACATCGTATTATATACAATTGTTGAGGATACCGTCAGACTTGCTTATTTACTCCCTTCAAAAAGTGATTACATGAAATTATTCAAGACTAAGTCAAGATACGACTGATTCATAATCTTGAAGAGGTATGTTTGGTGATGAATAAAAATCCTAGTTTGGCTGAGCTAAACTAGGATTTTCTTATACGTTTTTGTCTACGATAGCCGTTGAGTTTCTTATTTTCCCAGTAGCTATTAAAGATTTTTTCCTTGCTTTCACGATTGATTTCCAAAAAGTAGGCATAAATCAAATCGATAAAGAAGAGCATAGGAAGTTGAGCGGATATTCGTTGGATGTAGGAGGGTTGGCTGTGGGTGGCTACAAGAACAGTCTCTGTATAGGCCTGACTATCTTTATTGGGAACACTTGTAAAAAGTACAGTCTTTGCCCCCATATCCTTAGCGTCTAATAGACTATCTAAAATAGAAGGTGTTGTACCAGAAAGTGAGAAACCGAGTACTAGACAATTTTCGTCCATAATACTGGTTGTCCAAGCAAAGCCGTCTTGATCGGTCAAGGCCTCGCAGACCACACCCAGACGCATGAAGCGCAATTTCATTTCACGAGCAACAAGGCCAGAACTCCCTGTTCCGAAGAAGTAGACACGCTCAGCATCTTCGATTAATTGGGCAATTCGTTCTAGTTGGACTTCGTCAATCAAGTCTTGTGTCTGTTCCCTCATATTGCTATAGCTTCTGAGGACTCGTTTGGTCAGTGGACTGTGCTTGGAGACTTGGTTGGCTTGATTTTCTGCCTGATGTTGGTATTGGAAAATGAATTCTCGGTAGCCAGTAAAGCCACACTTTTTAGCAAAGCGAGTTAGTGCGGCCTGAGAGATATGTAATTTTTGAGTGACTTGTTGAGAAGATAAATCATCTGTAATCGTTTCAGCTTGCAAAAAATAGCGAGCGATTTCTTGCTCTAGGTCTGTCATTTCTTCAAAATGTGAATCAATGACAGTTGCGATATCTGGTTTGTCCATAGGGAAGGCTCCTTTAAATGAGTCGTGTTGGAAAAAGACTAGATTATTGAACTTTTACATTCATTATAACATATAATATAGGGATGAATAAATAAAAACGTATCTTGCCGTAAAAACGAAAAAAAGCTTCTTGCTTTTCCATAATTTTCTGCTCAAATTGTGGTACAATGAAGAGTAAGATTTTAAGTTAGAAATGAGACTGATTTGTATGAGAAAATTTAACAGCCACTCGATTCCGATTCGGCTTAATTTATTGTTTTCAATCGTCATTTTACTCTTTATGACCATTATTGGTCGTTTGTTGTATATGCAGGTTTTGAACAAGGATTTTTACGAAAAAAAGCTAGCCTCAGCTAGTCAGACCAAGGTCACAACCAGTTCTGCCCGTGGGGAAATCTATGATGCTAGTGGAAAACCTTTGGTAGAAAATACGTTAAAGCAGGTTGTTTCCTTTACGCGTAGTAATAAAATGACGGCTAAAGATCTGAAAGAAATCGCTAGTCAGTTGCTTGGATATGTGAGTATCAGTTCGCCCAATTTGACAGAACGCCAGTTGGCTGATTACTATTTGGCTGATCCTGAAATCTATAAAAAAACAGTGGAGGCTCTCCCAGGTGAGAAACGCTTGGATTCAGATGGCAATCGTCTATCCGAATCAGAACTGTATAACAATGCGGTCGATAGTGTCCAAGCGAGTCAACTAAACTATACAGAGGATGAAAAGAAAGAAGTCTATCTTTTTAGTCAGTTAAATGCGGTTGGAAACTTTGCGACAGGAAGCATTGTGACGGATTCTTTGACAGATACCCAGATTGCTCTGATTGCCTCCGCTTCCAAGAAATTACCTGGTATCAGTATTTCTACTTCTTGGGAAAGAAAAGTTTTAGAAACTTCCCTTTCCTCTATAATTGGTAGTGTGTCGAGTGAAAAAGCTGGTCTCCCAGCGGAAGAAGCGGATGCCTATCTTAAAAAAGGTTATTCTCTTAATGACCGTGTTGGGACTTCTTACCTGGAAAAACAATACGAGGAAACCTTACAAGGAAAACGCTCGGTGAAAGAAATTCATCTAGATAAGTACGGTAACATGGAAAGTGTCGAAAATATCGAAGCTGGTACTAAAGGGAATAATATTAAACTGACCATTGATTTGGCCTTCCAAGATAGTGTAGATGCTTTGCTGAAAAGTTATTTCAATTCAGAGTTGGGAAATGGTGGGGCCAAGTATTCTGAAGGCGTGTATGCAGTCGCCCTTAATCCCAAAACAGGTGCTGTTTTATCCATGTCAGGGATCAAACATGACTTGAAAACAGGCGAGTTAACATCGGATTCCTTGGGAACGATAACCAATGTCTTTGTCCCAGGTTCGGTTGTAAAAGCGGCAACTATTAGTTCTGGTTGGGAAAATGGTGTGCTATCTGGTAATCAAACTTTGACAGACCAGTCAATTATTTTTCAAGGCTCACCCCCTATCAATTCTTGGTATACAGCTTTTTCTGGTCCGATGCCGATTACAGCTGTTCAAGCCTTGGAGTATTCATCCAATACCTATATGGTCCAAACGGCTTTAGGAATCATGGGATTAACTTATCAACCGAATATGATTGCAGGAATTGGAAACTTAGGATCAGCTATGGGGAAATTACGCTCAACCTTTGGTGAGTATGGTTTGGGATCAGCTACAGGTATTGATTTACCAGATGAATCTACTGGCTTTATTCCTAAAGATTATGATCTAGCTAATTATATTACGAATTCATTTGGTCAATTTGATAACTATACGCCGATGCAGTTGGCTCAGTATGTGGCAACTATTGCTAACAATGGAGTTCGTGTGGCTCCTCGTATTGTTGAAGGTATTTATGGAAATAATGATAAGGGAGGACTGGGCGACTTGATTCAGCAACTGAAACCGACAGAGATGAACAAGGTCAATATTTCTGACTCCGATATGAGTATCTTGCAACAAGGATTTTATCAGGTTGCCCATGGGACTAGTGGATTGACAACTGGTCGTGCCTTTTCAAATGGTGCCTTGGTATCTATTAGCGGAAAAACGGGTACAGCCGAAAGTTATGTGGCAGATGGTCAGCAAGCAACCAATACCAATGCGGTGGCCTATGCCCCATCTGATAATCCCCAAATTGCTGTGGCAGTGGTCTTTCCTCATAATACCAATCTAACAAATGGTGTAGGACCGTCCATTGCGCGTGATATTATCAATCTGTATCAAAAATACCATCCAATGAATTAGAAAGGAATTTATGCTCTATCCAACACCTATCGCCAAGCTAATTGACAGTTATTCTAAGTTACCAGGTATCGGGATTAAGACGGCTACGCGTTTGGCCTTTTATACCATTGGCATGTCTGATGACGACGTCAATGAATTTGCAAAAAATCTCCTTTCTGCTAAGAGAGAGCTGACCTATTGTTCCATCTGTGGTCGCTTGACCGATGATGATCCATGCTCCATCTGTACCGATCCAAGTCGTGACCAGACAACGATTTTGGTGCTAGAGGATAGTCGTGATGTGGCGGCCATGGAAAATATCCAAGAATATCATGGACTTTATCATGTTTTGCATGGCCTGATTTCCCCCATGAATGGCATCAGCCCAGATGATATCAATCTCAAGAGCCTCATGACTCGTCTCATGGATAGTGAGGTTTCAGAAGTCATCGTAGCAACCAATGCCACGGCAGATGGGGAAGCGACATCCATGTATCTTTCACGTTTGCTCAAACCAGCTGGAATCAAGGTTACGCGCCTGGCGAGAGGTCTCGCTGTGGGAGCGGATATCGAGTATGCAGACGAAGTCACACTCTTACGAGCCATTGAAAATCGAACAGAGTTGTAAGCAGAGACAAATTAACGAACTCAATTCATTTATATAAAAAATCAAGGAGGCTGAAAATCGTTCCTATCGGCCTCTTTTTGTATAGTGTGATGAGTAGAATCAGGTTCAAGTTTTAAAAAACCAAGCAAATATGATATACTAAAGAACGAGTATTCTAGTAGAATTGGAACAAGTAATATGAAACAAACGATTATTCTTTTATATGGTGGGCGTAGTGCAGAGCGTGAAGTCTCTGTTCTTTCAGCAGAGAGTGTCATGCGTGCGGTCAATTATGACCGTTTCACAGTCAAGACTTTCTTTATCAGTCAGTCTGGTGACTTTATCAAAACTCAGGAATTTAGCCAGACTCCTAGTCAAGAGGACCGTCTCATGACCAATGAAACTATTGATTGGAATAAGAAAGTTGCTCCAAGTGCTATCTATGAAGAAGGGGCAGTGGTCTTTCCAGTCCTTCATGGTCCGATGGGAGAAGATGGCTCTGTTCAAGGATTCTTGGAAGTTTTGAAAATGCCTTATGTCGGCTGTAATATCTTGTCATCCAGTCTTGCCATGGACAAAATCACCACCAAGCGTGTTTTGGAATCTGCTGGTATTGCCCAAGTTCCTTATGTGGCTATCGTTGAAGGGGATGATGTGACTGCTAAAATAGCTGAAGTGGAAGAAAAATTGACTTATCCAGTCTTCACTAAGCCGTCAAATATGGGTTCAAGTGTCGGTATTTCTAAATCTGAAAATCAAGAAGAACTCCGTCAAGCTTTGAAACTTGCCTTCCAATATGACAGCCGTGTCTTGGTTGAGCAAGGAGTGAATGCCCGTGAAATCGAGGTTGGACTCTTGGGAAACTACGATGTCAAAAGCACGCTACCAGGAGAAGTAGTTAAGGATGTTGCCTTTTATGATTACGATGCCAAGTATATTGACAACAAGATTACTATGGATATTCCAGCCAAAATCAGTGATGATGTGGTAGCTGTCATGCGTCAAAATGCAGAAACAGCCTTCCGTGCGATTGGTGGCCTCGGTCTATCTCGTTGCGATTTCTTCTATACAGACAAGGGAGAGATTTTCCTAAACGAGCTCAATACGATGCCAGGTTTCACCCAGTGGTCAATGTATCCACTACTTTGGGACAATATGGGAATCAGCTATCCAGATCTAATCGAGCGTTTGGTTGACCTTGCCAAGGAAAGTTTTGACAAGCGCGAAGCGCATTTGCTATAAAAATGAAAGAGAGGGTAGAAGCCAGAACCATCACTGCAAGGTGATCAGAGTTCTCGGACTTCGACCCTTTTTAAAGGAGTAGAAATGAAACTAACTATCCACGAAGTTGCCCAAGCTGTTGGAGCGAAAAATGATGTCAGCATCTTTGAGGACATCCAGTTAGAAAAGGCTGAGTTTGACAGTCGTTTGATTGAGGAAGGGGACTTGTTTGTGCCCCTCAAAGGTGCGCGTGATGGCCATGACTTTATCGAAACAGCCTTTGAAAATGGCGCTGCTGTAACCCTGTCTGAGAAAGAAATCGCAAATCATCCCTACATTCTAGTAGACGACGTTTTGGCGGCCTTTCAATCACTAGCTGCCTACTATCTTGAGAAAACAGCTGTTGATGTCTTTGCTGTAACAGGTTCAAATGGTAAGACGACGACCAAGGATATGTTGGCGCATTTGCTATCAACAACCTACAAAACCTACAAAACACAAGGCAACTACAATAATGAGATTGGTCTTCCTTACACAGTTCTTCATATGCCTGAAGGAACAGAAAAGTTGGTCTTGGAGATGGGGCAGGATCACTTGGGAGATATTCATCTCTTGTCTGAATTGGCTCGTCCAAAAACAGCCATCGTGACCTTGGTTGGAGAAGCACATTTGGCCTTTTTCAAAGACCGTTCGGAAATTGCTAAAGGGAAAATGCAGATTGCAGATGGTATGGATTCAGATTCCTTGCTATTGACGCCAGCTGACCCTATTGTAGAGGACTACTTGCCAGCTGATAAAAAAGTGGTTCGTTTTGGGCAAGGAGCAGAGTTGGAAATTACAGACTTGGTTGAGCGTAAGGATAGCTTGACCTTTAAATCTAATTTCTTGGACCAAGCCCTTGATTTGCCAGTGACTGGTAAGTACAATGCCACCAATGCCATGATTGCATCCTATGTTGCCCTGCAAGAAGGAGTTTCAGAGGAGCAAATCCGTTTGGCCTTCCAAAATCTTGAATTGACGCGTAACCGTACCGAGTGGAAGAAAGCAGCCAATGGAGCAGATATCCTATCAGATGTTTACAATGCCAATCCAACTGCTATGAAGCTGATTTTAGAGACTTTCTCTGCCATTCCAGCCAATGAAGGTGGCAAGAAAATTGCAGTGTTGGCTGATATGAAGGAGCTTGGTGACCAGTCTATTCAACTCCATAACCAGATGATTTTGAGCCTTTCTCCAGATGTGCTTGATACCGTGATTTTCTATGGAGAAGACATTGCTGAATTAGCCCAATTGGCTAGTCAAATGTTCCCAATTGGCCACGTTTACTACTTCAAGAAAACAGAAGACCAAGACCAATTTGAAGACCTAGTCAAGCAGGTCAAAGAAAGCCTTGGAGTCAATGACCAAATCCTACTCAAAGGCTCTAACTCTATGAATCTAGCTAAGTTGGTAGAAAGTTTAGAAACTGAAGACAAGTAATTTTGTCAAACATTTACGTATTTCTAAATCCATTTTTGACAAATAGCATGGTATAATAATATGCAGGAAAATTTTGAATCATGAGGAAGACTAGATGAATTTATGGGATATTTTCTTTACTACCCAAGCAACAGAGCCACCCAAGTTTGATCTTTTTTGGTACATCAGTATATTTACACTCTTGGGTTTGACCTTTTATACAGCATATCGCTATCGTGAAACGAAGGTTTACCAACGATTTTTCCAAATCTTGCAGGCTGTTCAGTTGATCCTACTTTATGGTTGGTATGGGGTCAATCATATGCCGCTGTCAGAAAGCCTACCTTTTTACCATTGCCGTATGGCTATGTTTGTGGTACTTTTGCTTCCTGGTCAGTCTAAATATAGGCAGTATTTTGCATTACTAGGAACATTTGGGACATTAGCAGCCTTTGTTTATCCAGTGCCAGATGCTTATCCTTTCCCCCATATTGCGATTTTGTCCTTTATCTTTGGGCATTTAGCACTCTTGGGGAACTCTCTAGTTTATCTATTGAGACAGTATAATGCGCGATTGTTGGATGTGAAGGGAATTTTTCTCATGACCTTTGCATTAAATGCCTTGATTTTTGTGGTCAATTTGGTAACAGGTGGTGATTACGGATTCTTGACAAAACCGCCATTGGTTGGAGATCACGGCTTAGTAGCTAATTATTTAATCGTTTCCCTGGCCTTGGCAGCGGCGATTGCGTTGACAAAGAAAATCTTGGAACTATTTTTAGAACAAGAAGCAGAAAAAATGATTGCAAAGAAAGCTTAGAAATGAGCTTTCTTTTTTGTACAATAGACAGATTGTTGACAAAGTTTACAGTGAATGAATTTCTGAACAGAAAAACTAAAAAATTGGCTGGTAAATTTAGGAAAAAACTGAGCACGATGAGATTTTTTGTGTTATAATATTCTGTGAATAGCTATGCCTACGTTTAGCTATTGAATATTACGAAGTTAGAAACTTGGAAGATAGAGAGGATGCGATGTAATGGCTAGAGAAGGCTTTTTTACAGGTCTAGATATTGGAACAAGCTCTGTCAAGGTGCTTGTAGCTGAGCAGAGAAATGGTGAATTAAATGTAATTGGCGTGAGTAATGCCAAAAGTAAAGGTGTAAAGGATGGAATTATTGTTGATATTGATGCAGCAGCAACTGCTATCAAATCAGCAATTTCCCAAGCGGAAGAAAAAGCAGGCATCTCAATTAAATCAGTGAATGTTGGTTTACCAGCTAACCTCTTACAGGTAGAACCAACTCAAGGAATGATTCCAGTTACATCTGATACAAAAGAAATTACAGACCAAGATGTCGAAAATGTTGTCAAATCAGCTTTGACAAAGAGTATGACACCAGATCGTGAAGTCATTACTTTTATTCCAGAAGAATTTATCGTAGATGGTTTCCAAGGTATTCGTGACCCGCGTGGCATGATGGGTGTTCGTCTTGAAATGCGTGGTTTACTTTATACAGGCCCTCGCACTATTTTACATAACCTACGTAAGACAGTTGAACGTGCAGGTGTTCAGGTTGAAAATATTATTATTTCACCACTGGCTTTGGTTCGTTCAGTCTTGAACGAAGGAGAGCGTGAATTTGGAGCTACTGTGATTGATATGGGAGCAGGTCAAACAACTGTTGCTACAATCCGTAACCAAGAACTCCAGTTCACCAATATTCTCCAAGAAGGTGGAGATTATGTAACTAAGGATATCTCTAAAGTCTTGAAGACATCACAGAAACTAGCCGAAGGTTTGAAATTAAACTATGGAGAGGCTTATCCTCCTCTCGCAAGTAAAGAAACATTCCAAGTCGAAGTGATTGGGGAAGTAGAACCTGTTGAAGTAACAGAAAATTACTTGTCAGAGATTATTTCTGCACGAATTAAGCATATTTTTGAACAAATCAAACAAGACTTAGACAGAAGACATTTATTGGATCTTCCTGGTGGCATTGTTTTGATTGGTGGAACGGCTATTTTACCGGGTATTGTGGAGCTTGCTCAAGAAGTTTTTGGTGTTCGTGTGAAACTCTATGTTCCAAACCAAGTTGGAATTCGTAATCCGGCTTTTGCGCATGTGATTAGTCTTTCAGAATTCGCGGGACAATTGACAGAAGTACATCTCTTGGCTCAACGAGCAGTTAAGGGTGATGAAGGACTATTCCAACAACCGCTCAGTTTTGGGGGAATGATTCAGAAAACAGCTCAGTTTGTTCAATCAACTCCTGTTCAACCAGCTCCTACTCCAGAAGTAGAACCTGTAGCTCCTGCAGAACAAGTTGCAGATTTTCAACAGACTTCACAAAATAAACCGAAATTAGCAGATCGTTTCCGTGGCTTGATCGGAAGCATGTTTGACGAATAAAGAGGAAAAATAAATTATGACATTTTCATTTGATACAGCTGCTGCCCAAGGTGCAGTGATTAAAGTAATTGGTGTCGGTGGAGGTGGTGGCAATGCCATCAACCGTATGGTCGACGAAGGTGTTACAGGCGTAGAATTTATCGCAGCAAATACAGATGTGCAAGCCTTGAGCAGTACAAAAGCTGAGACTGTTATTCAGTTGGGTCCTAAATTGACTCGTGGTTTGGGTGCAGGAGGTCAACCTGAGGTTGGTCGTAAAGCTGCTGAAGAAAGCGAAGAAACACTGACTGAAGCTATCAGTGGCGCAGATATGGTCTTCATCACTGCTGGTATGGGAGGAGGCTCTGGAACTGGAGCTGCCCCTGTTATTGCTCGTATCGCTAAAGATTTGGGTGCTCTTACAGTTGGTGTTGTAACACGTCCGTTTGGTTTTGAAGGAAGCAAACGTGGACAATTTGCTGTAGAAGGAATCAATCAACTTCGTGAGCATGTAGATACTCTATTGATTATCTCAAACAATAACTTGCTTGAAATTGTTGATAAGAAGACACCGCTTCTTGAAGCTCTTAGCGAAGCAGATAATGTTCTTCGTCAAGGTGTTCAAGGAATTACCGATTTGATTACCAATCCAGGATTGATTAACCTTGATTTTGCCGATGTGAAAACGGTAATGGCAAATAAAGGGAATGCTCTTATGGGTATTGGTATCGGTAGTGGAGAAGAACGTGTTGTTGAAGCAGCACGTAAGGCAATTTACTCTCCACTTCTTGAAACAACAATTGATGGAGCAGAAGATGTGATTGTCAACGTAACTGGTGGTCTTGACTTAACCTTGATTGAGGCAGAAGAGGCTTCACAAATTGTGAACCAAGCAGCAGGACAAGGAGTAAACATCTGGCTCGGTACTTCAATTGATGAAAGTATGCGTGATGAGATTCGTGTAACAGTTGTTGCAACGGGTGTTCGTCAAGACCGCGTAGAAAAGGTTGTGACTCCACAAGCTAGACCTACTACCAACTACCGTGAGACAGTGAGACCAGCTCATTCACATGGCTTTGATCGTCATTTTGATATGGCAGAAACGGCTGAATTGCCAAAACAAAATCAACGTCGCTCGGAACAAGCTCAAGGATCTGCTTTTGGTGATTGGGATTTACGTCGCGAGACAATTGTTCGTCCGACTGACTCAGTAGTGTCACCGGTAGAACGTTTTGAAATTCCAAATTCACAAGATGAAGATGAGTTGGATACACCTCCATTTTTCAAAAATCGTTAAGTAAATGAATGTAAAAGAAAATACAGAACGTGTTTTTCGAGAAGTCGCAGAAGCAAGTCTGAGTGCTCATCGCGAGAGTGGCTCAGTCTCTGTCATTGCAGTTACCAAGTATGTAGATGTATCGACAGCGGAAGCCTTGCTTCCGCTAGGGGTTCATCATATCGGTGAAAATCGTGTAGATAAGTTTCTAGAGAAATATCAAGCTTTAAAAGATCGAGATGTGACTTGGCATTTGATTGGTACCTTGCAAAGACGTAAGGTGAAAGATGTCATTCAATACGTTGATTATTTCCACGCATTGGATTCAGTAAAGCTAGCAGAGGAAATTCAAAAAAGAAGTGACAGAGTCATCAAGTGTTTCCTTCAAGTAAATATTTCTAACGAAGAAAGTAAACACGGCTTTTCGAGAGAAGAATTATTGGAAGTCTTGCCAGAGTTAGCCAAACTAGATAAGATTGAATATGTTGGTTTGATGACAATGGCGCCATTTGAGGCTAGCAGTGAACAGTTGAAAGCAATTTTCAAGGCGACTCAAGATTTACAAAGAGAAATCCAAGAAAAACAAATTCCAAAGATGCCTATGACCGAGTTAAGTATGGGAATGAGTCGTGATTATAAAGAAGCGATTCAATTCGGTTCCACCTTTGTTCGCATAGGTACAGCATTTTTTAAGTAGGAGAGAACCATGTCTTTAAAAGATAGATTCGATAGATTTATAGATTATTTTACGGAGGATGAGGATTTAAGTCTCCCTAATGAAAAACGAGATGAGCCCATTTTGACTCCAGTAAATTCTACACAGGACAAGGCTCTTTCAACAAATCAAACACCACGCACAAGTACAAGTAGTACAAAAGAAGCTAATATTACTAGACTGCATGCACGTCAACAAGAGTTAGCCAAGCAAAGTCAGTATTCTACTGAAAAAGTAACAATCGATGTTCGTTACCCTAGAAAATATGAAGATGCAATAGAAATTGTTGATTTATTAGCAGGAAACGAAAGTATTTTGATTGATTTTCAATATATGACTGAAGTGCAAGCTCGTCGTTGTTTAGATTATCTGGATGGAGCTTGCCATGTTCTAGCTGGAAATTTGAAAAAGGTAGCTTCTACCATGTACCTGTTGACACCAGTGAATGTTATTGTAAATGTTGAAGATATTCGTTTACCAGATGAAGATCAACAGGGTGAGTTTGATTTTGATATGAGACGAAATAGAGGACGATAATGATTTTTTTAATTCGTCTGATTTATAATGCAGTGGATATTTACTCCCTGATTTTGGTAGCCTTTGCTGTCATGTCTTGGTTTCCAGGCGCCTACGAATCAAGTTTGGGTCGTTGGATTGTAGCATTGGTAAAACCAGTGCTTGCTCCTTTGCAACGCCTGCCTTTACAGATAGCAGGTCTAGATTTATCTGTTTGGGTTGCGATTGTTTTGGTTCGATTTTTAGGGGAAAACTTAGTGCGTTTTCTGGCGATGAGATGATAGGATGAATAAAGGGATTTACCAGCATTTCTCTATAGAGGATCGTCCTTTTCTGGATAAGGGAATGGAATGGATAAAGAAGGTAGAAGATAGCTATGCTCCTTTTTTAACTCCTTTTATCAATCCTCATCAGGAGAAACTATTAAAAATTTTAGCCCAAACCTATGGTCTTGCTTATAGCAGTAGTGGGGAATTTGTCTCAAGTGAGTATGTTCGAGTTTTATTATACCCAGATTATTTCCAGCCAGAGTTTTCAGATTTTGAAATGTCTCTCCAGGAAATTGTGTATTCCAATAAATTTGAACACTTAACGCATGCTAAGATTTTAGGGACAGTCATCAATCAATTAGGGATTGAACGGAAACTTTTTGGAGATATCCTAGTAGATGAAGAACGGGCGCAGATTATGATTAATCAGCAATTTCTTCTTCTCTTTCAAGATGGATTAAAGAAAATTGGCCGTATACCCGTTTCGCTGGAGGAACGTCCTTTCACCGAGAAAATAGATAAGCTAGAACAGTATAGAGAGCTGGATTTATGTGTGTCTAGTTTTAGATTAGATGTTCTTTTATCAAATGTTTTAAAACTATCTAGAAATCAAGCAAACCAGTTGATTGACAAGAAACTTGTCCAAGTAAATTATCATATGGTAGACAAATCAGATTATACTGTTCAAGTTGGAGACTTGATTAGTGTTAGAAAATTTGGGCGTCTGAGGTTGCTTCAAGATAAGGGACAAACTAAAAAAGAGAAGAAAAAAATAACAGTCCAGTTATTATTAAGTAAGTGAGGAAAAATATGCCAATTACATCGTTAGAAATCAAAGATAAAACCTTTAGCACACGTTTTAGAGGTTTTGATCCAGAAGAAGTAGATGAATTTTTAGATATTGTAGTCCGTGATTATGAAGATTTGGTTCGTTCTAATCATGATAAGGATTTACATATTAAGAGTTTAGAAGATCGTTTGTCTTACTTTGATGAGATGAAAGATTCATTAAGCCAGTCTGTATTGATTGCCCAAGATACAGCTGAACGAGTAAAACAAGCTGCAGCTGAACGTTCAAACAATATTATCCATCAAGCAGAGCAAGATGCACAACGTTTATTGGAAGAAGCTAAGTACAAGGCAAATGAAATTCTTCGTCACGCAACTGATAATGCTAAGAAAGTTGCTGTTGAAACCGAAGAATTGAAGAACAAGAGTCGTGTCTTCCACCAGCGTCTCAAATCTACAATTGAGAGTCAGTTGGCTATTGTTGAATCTTCAGATTGGGAAGATATTCTTCGTCCAACAGCTACTTATCTTCAAACAAGTGATGAAGCCTTTAAAGAAGTTGTTAGCGAAGTACTTGGAGAACCGATTCCAGCTCCAATTGAGGAAGAACCAATTGATATGACACGTCAATTCTCTCAGGCAGAAATGGCAGAGTTACAAGCTCGTATTGAGGCAGCCAATAAAGAATTGGCTGAATTTGAAGCTCAGGCTAAACAGGAAGTGGAAAATCCAACTCCTGTAGTGAGTCCTCAAATTGAAGAAGAGCCTGCTCATCCAGTTGGTCCAATGTATGAAGAGCCAGAAGTAGTCCCAAGCCATTACTCAGGCCCAACACCAGCTACTGAAGCTGTAAACTCAGAACCAGGTTTTGTGGCACCGCAAGAATCTGTTACAATTTTATAAGAAACGATGTGAGAACAATATCTTATCCTTATATTTCCAGCGAGCAGGAGATGGTGTGAGTCCTGTAATCCCTATTGATAAGATTATCCTCTCAAAAACTCAAATCTGAATGGAGTAAGATTTGACGTTCCCCACGTTACGGGATAAGAGGAAAAAAGCTGAGTCTTTTTTCGAATAAAGGTGGTACCACGATTTTCGTCCTTTTTGGAAGTCGTGGTTTTTAATTTGTTATTATTTATAAAGGAGATACCATGAAACTCAAAGATACCCTTAATCTTGGGAAAACAGCTTTCCCAATGCGTGCAGGACTTCCTACTAAAGAGCCAGTTTGGCAAAAGGAATGGGAAGATGCAAAACTTTACCAACGTCGTCAAGAATTGAACCAAGGAAAACCTCATTTCACCTTGCATGATGGCCCTCCATACGCGAACGGAAATATCCACGTTGGACATGCTATGAACAAGATTTCAAAAGATATCATTGTTCGCTCAAAATCTATGTCAGGTTTTTACGCACCATTTATCCCTGGTTGGGACACTCATGGTCTGCCAATCGAGCAAGTTTTGGCAAAACAAGGTGTTAAACGCAAAGAAATGGACTTGGTTGAGTACTTGAAACTTTGCCGCGAATACGCTCTTTCTCAAGTAGATAAACAACGTGAAGACTTTAAACGTTTGGGTGTTTCTGGTGACTGGGAAAATCCATATGTGACTTTGACTCCTGACTATGAAGCAGCCCAAATCCGTGTATTTGGAGAGATGGCTAACAAAGGTTATATCTACCGTGGTGCTAAGCCAGTTTACTGGTCTTGGTCTTCTGAGTCAGCCCTTGCTGAAGCAGAGATTGAATACCATGACTTGGTTTCAACTTCTCTTTATTATGCAAATAAAGTAAAAGATGGCAAAGGTGTTCTAGATACAGATACTTACATCGCTGTCTGGACAACTACTCCATTTACCATTACAGCTTCTCGTGGTTTGACTGTTGGAGCGGATATTGATTACGTTTTGGTTCAACCTGCTGGTGAAACTCGTAAGTTTGTGGTTGCTGCAGAATTGTTGACTAGCTTGTCTGAGAAATTTGGCTGGGCTGATGTTCAGGTCTTGGCAACTTACCGTGGTCAAGAACTCAACCACATCGTAACAGAACATCCATGGGATACAGCTGTAGATGAATTGGTTATTCTTGGTGACCACGTTACAACTGACTCTGGTACTGGTATTGTCCATACAGCCCCTGGTTTTGGTGAGGACGACTACAATGTTGGTATTGCTAATGGTCTTGAAGTTGCAGTGACTGTTGACGAACGTGGTATCATGATGAAGAATGCTGGTCCTGAGTTTGAAGGTCAATTCTATGAAAAGGTAGTTCCAACTGTTATTGAAAAACTTGGCAACCTCCTTCTTGCCCAAGAAGAAATCTCTCACTCATATCCATTTGACTGGCGTACTAAGAAACCAATCATCTGGCGTGCAGTTCCACAATGGTTTGCCTCAGTTTCTAAATTCCGCCAAGACATCTTGGACGAAATTGAAAAAGTGAAATTCCACTCAGAATGGGGTAAAGTCCGTCTTTACAATATGATTCGTGACCGTGGCGACTGGGTCATCTCTCGTCAACGTGCTTGGGGTGTTCCGCTTCCTATCTTCTACGCTGAAGACGGTACAGCAATCATGACTGCTGAAACCATTGAACATGTGGCTCAACTTTTTGAGGAACATGGTTCAAGCATTTGGTGGGAACGCGATGCCAAGGATCTCTTGCCAGAAGGATATACTCACCCAGGTTCTCCAAATGGTGAATTCAAGAAAGAAACAGATATCATGGACGTTTGGTTTGACTCAGGTTCATCATGGAATGGAGTTGTAGTAAACCGTCCTGAGTTGACTTACCCAGCAGACCTTTACCTAGAAGGTTCTGACCAGTACCGTGGTTGGTTCAACTCATCACTCATCACATCAGTTGCCAACCATGGCGTAGCACCTTACAAACAAATCTTGTCACAAGGTTTTGCTCTTGACGGTAAAGGTGAGAAGATGTCTAAATCTCTTGGAAATACCATTGCTCCAAGCGATGTTGAAAAACAATTTGGTGCAGAAATCTTGCGTCTCTGGGTAACAAGTGTAGACTCAAGCAACGACGTGCGTATCTCTATGGATATCTTGAGCCAAGTTTCTGAAACTTACCGCAAGATCCGTAACACTCTTCGTTTCTTGATTGCCAATACATCTGACTTTAACCCAGCTCAAGATACAGTAGCTTACGATGAGCTTCGTTCAGTTGATAAGTACATGACTATTCGCTTTAACCAGCTTGTTAAGACTATTCGTGATGCTTATGCAAACTTTGAATTCTTGACAATCTACAAGGCCTTGGTAAACTTTATCAACGTTGATTTGTCAGCCTTCTACCTTGATTTTGCTAAGGACGTTGTTTACATCGAAGGTGCCAAATCATTGGAACGCCGTCAAATGCAGACTGTCTTCTATGACATTCTTGTGAAAATCACCAAACTCTTGACACCAATCCTTCCTCACACTGCGGAAGAAATCTGGTCATATCTAGAGTTTGAAGCCGAAGACTTTGTTCAATTGTCAGAATTGCCAGAAGCAGAAACTTTTGCTAACCAAGAAGAAATCTTGGATACATGGGCAGCATTTATGGACTTCCGTGGACAAGCTCAAAAAGCCTTGGAAGAAGCCCGTAATGCAAAAGTTATCGGTAAATCACTTGAAGCACACTTGACAGTTTATCCAAATGAAATTGTGAAAACTCTACTCGAAGCAGTAAACAGCAATGTAGCTCAACTTTTAATCGTATCAGACTTGACCATCGCAGAAGGACCTGCTCCAGAAACTGCTGTTAGCTTCGAAGATGTAGCCTTCACAGTAGAACGCGCTGCAGGCCAAGTATGTGACCGTTGCCGTCGCATCGACCCAACAACAGCAGAACGCAGCTACCACGCAGTCATCTGTGACCACTGTGCAAGCATCGTAGAAGAAAACTTTGCGGACGCAGTCGCAGAAGGATTTGAAGAGAAGTAAGGTTGTTGTATTATACTAAGAAGGAAAAGGACTGCCAAACAGTCCTTTCCTTTTTGGTTTTGACTAGCTTTTTTGTGAAAAATTGTGTAAAATAGAATAGATAAACGAGGGAAAACCTCGGAAAATTTAAAGGAGAATCCATCTAATGGTAAAATTGGTTTTTGCTCGCCACGGTGAGTCTGAATGGAACAAAGCTAACCTTTTCACTGGTTGGGCTGATGTTGATTTGTCTGAAAAGGGTACACAACAAGCGATTGACGCTGGTAAATTGATCAAAGAAGCTGGTATCGAATTTGACCAAGCTTACACTTCAGTATTGAAACGTGCGATTAAAACAACTAACTTGGCTCTTGAAGCTTCTGACCAATTGTGGGTTCCAGTTGAAAAATCATGGCGCTTGAACGAACGTCACTACGGTGGTTTGACTGGTAAAAACAAAGCTGAAGCTGCAGAACAATTTGGTGATGAGCAAGTTCACATCTGGCGTCGTTCATACGATGTATTGCCTCCAAACATGGATCGTGATGATGAGCACTCAGCTCACACAGACCGTCGTTACGCTTCACTTGACGACTCAGTTATTCCAGATGCTGAAAACTTGAAAGTGACTTTGGAACGTGCCCTTCCTTTCTGGGAAGATAAAATCGCTCCAGCTCTTAAAGATGGTAAAAACGTATTCGTAGGAGCTCACGGTAACTCAATCCGTGCCCTTGTAAAACACATCAAAGGTTTGTCAGATGACGAAATCATGGACGTGGAAATCCCTAACTTCCCACCATTGGTATTCGAATTCGACGAAAAATTGAACGTAGTTTCTGAATACTACCTTGGAAAATAAAAAATTGTAAGTCTAGAATTAATTTCTAGGCTTTTTGTTTTTGTTCCCAGTTTTCAACGACTTGAAAAAGCGATATAATGATATTAAATATGAAAGAAAGAGAAAATGATATGGCTTATATTGAGATGAAACACTGTTACAAGCGTTATCAGGTTGGGGACACGGAGATTGTGGCCAATCGTGATGTGAATTTTGAAATTGAAAAGGGTGAATTGGTTATTATTCTAGGTGCGTCTGGTGCAGGCAAGTCAACGGTTCTTAACCTTCTTGGGGGAATGGATACCAATGATGAAGGGGAGATTTGGATTGATGGTGTCAATATTGCCGACTACAATTCCCACCAGAGAACTAATTACCGTAGAAATGATGTCGGTTTTGTTTTTCAGTTTTATAATCTAGTGTCCAATCTGACAGCTAAGGAAAATGTGGAATTGGCCTCAGAAATTGTGACAGATGCCTTGGATCCTGAGCAGGTCTTGACAGATGTAAGCCTGGCTCATCGTCTCAATAACTTTCCAGCCCAGCTTTCTGGAGGGGAGCAACAGCGAGTCTCCATTGCACGTGCAGTAGCCAAAAATCCTAAAATTCTCCTTTGTGATGAACCGACTGGAGCCTTGGACTATCAGACAGGCAAGCAAGTCTTGAAGATTCTCCAAGACATGTCTCGTCAAAAGGGAGCGACGGTAATCATCGTGACTCACAATGGAGCTTTGGCGCCCATTGCTGATCGCGTGATTCATATGCACGATGCTAGTGTCAAGGATGTGGTGTTCAACCAGAAACCTCAGGATATTGATACATTGGAGTACTAGCATGATCAAGCGAAAAAACTATTGGAAGGACTTGATTCAGTCCTTCACAGGCTCCAAGGGGCGTTTTTTATCCATCTTGACCTTGATGATGTTGGGGTCTCTAGCTCTAGTAGGTCTCAAAGTAACCAGCCCTAATATGGAGGCGACCGCTAATGCATATTTCACAACTGCTCAAACTTTGGATTTGGCAGTCATGTCTAACTATGGTTTGGATCAAGCAGATCAAGAAGAACTAGGACAGACGCAGGGCGCAGAGGTTGAGTTTGGCTATTTGACAGATGTGACTATGGAAAATGGGCAGGATGCCATTCGTCTGTACTCCAAACCAGAGCAAATTTCAACCTTTCAGCTAAGAGAGGGACGACTTCCTCAGTCAGACAAGGAAATCGCTTTGGCCACTCATTTACAAGGACAATATCGTGTGGGCCAGGAGATTAGCTTTGAAGAAAAAGAAGGCAGTCATTCCTCTTTAAAAGACCATACTTATACCATTACTGGTTTTGTGGATTCGGCTGAAATCCTCTCGCAGAGAGATATGGGCTACGCAGGAAGTGGAAGCGGGACCCTGACAGCCTATGGGGTCATTTTACCTGATCAGTTTGATCAGAAAGTCTACAATATAGCAAGTTTAAAATACCAAGATTTGTCAGGTTTAAATGCCTTCTCAGCAGCTTATGAAGAAAAATCCAAGCAACATCAGGAAGACCTTGAACAAGCTTTGTCAGATAATGGCAAGGCACGTCTGCAACTCTTGAAAAAAGAAGGACAAGAGTCTCTAGACAAAGGCCAAGAAACCCTTGACAAGGCTGAGACTAATTTGCAGGAAGGCAAGCGTCGTTTAGCAACTGCTCAAGCTCGTTTACAGACTCAGGAAAGTCAACTAGCCTTGCTTCCTCAAATCCAGAGAGAGCAGGCTAGTTCTCAACTTACCCAAGCCAAGCAGGAATTGAGCAAGGAAGAGGATAGACTAAAGCAGGCTGAAGAAAATCTAGCCCAAGAAAAGGCAAAATTAGAAAAACATCAGCAAGTCTTGGATGATTTAGCTGAGCCCAAGTATCAAGTATATAATCGGCAAACCATACCAGGTGGTCAAGGCTATCTCATGTATAGCAATGCTTCAGCCAGTATTCGGGCAGTGGGCAATATCTTTCCTGTGGTGCTTTATGCCGTAGCAGCCATGGTGACCTTTACAACCATGACTCGCTTTGTGGATGAAGAGCGAACACATGCAGGTATTTTTAAGGCCTTGGGTTATCGTAGCAAGGATATTATTGCCAAGTTTCTCCTTTATGGTCTAGTAGCTGGGACTGTCGGAACAGCTCTAGGTAGCATACTTGGACATTATTTACTAGCCGGTGTGATTTCAAGTGTTATTACAAAAGGCATGGTGGTGGGAGAAACCCAGATTCAGTTCTATTGGACCTATAGTTTGCTGGCTCTTGGCTTGAGTTGGGTGGCGAGTGTGTTACCAGCCTATCTGGTGGCTCGTAGGGAACTGCATGACGAAGCAGCCCAGCTTTTACTGCCTAAACCACCTGTTAAAGGAGCTAAAATCTTACTGGAGCGCATCGGTTTTATCTGGCGCTGTCTCAGTTTTACTCATAAGGTAACAGCCCGCAATATCTTTCGTTATAAGCAGCGGATGTTGATGACGATTTTTGGTGTGGCAGGTTCTATAGCCCTGCTCTTTGCAGGTTTGGGAATCCAATCCTCTGTAGCAGGAGTTCCGTCTAAACAGTTTCAACAAATCCAACAGTATCAGATGATTGTTTCTGAAAATCCTAGTGCGACCAATCAGGATAAGGCAAATCTAGAAGAAGTGTTGAAAGGGCAGGACATCCAAGCCTACCAGAAAATTTATTCTAAGACGCTAGACAAGGATTTCAAAGGTAAGGCTGGTCTTCAGACCATTACCCTTATGATGACAGAGAAGGAAGATTTGACTCCCTTTATCCATCTTCAAAGCCATCAGCAGGAGCTGACATTAAAAGATGGCGTCGTTATTACAGCTAAACTTGCCCAGCTGACAGGTGTCAAGGCTGGGCAGACTCTAGAAATTGAAGGTAAGGAACTAAAGGTCGCTGCCATTGCTGAGAACTACGTTGGTCACTTTATTTATATGAGTCAGGCTAGCTATGGGCAAATTTACGGACAGCTACCCCAAGTCAACACTTATTTGGTCTCGTTAAGGGATACCAGTGCTACTAGTATCGAAAGACAGGCCGGCTTACTTATGAATCAATCTGCGGTGTCAAGTGTTGTCCAGAATACTTCAGCTATTCGGCTCTTTGACTCCGTCGCTAGCTCACTCAATCAGACCATGACCATCTTGGTCATCGTATCGGTTCTGTTGGCTATTGTTATCCTTTACAATCTGACCAATATCAACGTAGCTGAGAGAATCCGTGAACTCTCCACTATCAAGGTGCTCGGTTTTCACAATAATGAAGTCACTCTCTACATTTACCGTGAGACGATTGTGCTGTCTCTTGTGGGAATCGTACTTGGTCTGGTAGCTGGTTTCTATTTACATCAATTTTTGATTCAAATGATTTCGCCTGCGACTATTCTCTTTTATCCGCAGGTAGGCTGGGAAGTCTATGTAATTCCAGTAGCAGCAGTAAGCATCATTTTGACCTTGCTTGGCTTCTTCGTCAATCGTCATCTGAGAAAGGTTGATATGCTTGAAGCCTTGAAATCTGTAGAGTAATACTCTTCGAAAATCTCTTCAAATCACGTCAGCTTCACCTTGCCATGCTTAAGTACAACCTGCGGCTAGATTCCTAGTTTACTCTTTGATTTTCATTGAGTATAAGGTAGTTGTTTTTAGCTGATTGAAATTATATTTACTTGTAAATCATGACCACCCGTCAAACGGATGGTTTGTCCCAGGGCTATAAGCCCAAATTACCAGCCAGCGCCTAAAGACGCTGGCTTTCACGTTGTTCAAGCCTCATTGCTCTTGACTCGTCACTTGCCTCTCAAAGAGGCTTTAGTATTACTTACAACTATCCCTAAAGGAATCTTCACATAATTATAAGGCTGATAGTATTAATTTCACTATCAGCCTTACAGGTTATTTAACGTTTCAGAAAAACTATAATGTCAAGATAAACTAAACAGTATCTAATTCCTTCAAATAATTTTCTATCTTCATCAACATTAAAGGATTGTTATAAATTTTACATAACTCTTTTGCTTCTATATAATAATTTTTGACTTGTTCTTTGTCTAGAAATTTGGCTCCAGCATTTCCTACAAGAATAAGTAGAGAAGCCAGTTGGTAGCTTGTCTGTCTTTGTTTACAGAGTTCAATCGTCTCAAGAGCTTCTTGGATGGCTTCGTTATATTTTTCCTTTGACACTAGGTAGTGAGCGTAGTTGTAACGAACTCTGATGTAGCCAAATAAAAACTCTTGATGCTCAAAATTTTTTGTC
>JAWETZ010000024.1:0-37695 GCA_032480835.1 Streptococcus mitis | reverse complement strand
CTTCTCCTACAATATCGACATAAGATACATTAAACTTCTGACAAATGATGTCTATTAATTCGGTAGAGACTGAACTCGTTCCATTTTCATAACGACTCAAGCTATTTCGAGAAATTCCTATAATTCGGGCAAATTCGGGTTGTGTTAAGTCGTGTGTTTTACGTAAGGATTTTATGTTCTTTCCAATCATGGCAAACTCCTTTATTTTTCTAAATCCATTATAGCATAAAAAAGCAAAACGCACCAAAAATGGTGCGTTATTTATTGTTTTTCTATCCTAAACTTTACTTCTGTAAAAGTCACCTAAAGAGCCATAAATATTTATTCTTGCATTAATTTTTTCGATGCGCAAACGATATCTACAAATATATTTATAACGATTCATCTTTTAGGATTTTTTGTTGTCAAAATTGCCTTTATCTACAAAGACAAAAAGCTTATAAAATAGCTTGAAATCAATGATTATCACCTTTTTTGTTATAGCAACACCCCGCATGTGATTATTAGGATATTAGCAAAGCGTATCCAATAGCTCAATAAAGTGTTGTTTTTACTGATATTTTAACTACATTGCATAGTCTACTATGTAAATATCAATTAGACTATTTTATAGAACATCCCAAATTCAGCATTAACTAAAAGTAAGATTCTATTGTATTTCCTTGTCGATCTTTCATATCACGGATTTTATTTTTCAGAATATCAAAGTTACAGATTCCATCTCTAATATCATTATCCGCTCTGTAGCCATTAATCATCTCAGTCAGAGTTTTCCCTTGACTACCATTCTTTATAGTGGTATTTACTCTTTTTATCTTGATATCAAAAGGCTCATATGTTTTATACTTAATTACTTCGTCTTTAAAATCAAATAAAGGTGTATCCGGCTTAGCATCCCATAAGATAATCAACCACATTATCGCATTATAAAGCTGTTTTGCAGTTTCATTCCACTTTTCAGGTTGTAAATTTCCACTCCCTCTATTGTCATATTCTTGTCTATTATTTACATGAGAATCACCTACAAGCGGATTAAAAAGAGGTAGCCCTTTGTGATTAATTAGTTCTAAAAAATCCCTTGCCGCACCCATGCCACACTGAATAACTTTCTTCTTGCCATCAATTTTACTCTCAGCGCTAAATACATAATATTCATCTTCAATAGTTGCTCCTGCATCACTATGTTTTTGTTGATTTGCTAACAGCTTAATATGTGCTTCAGGCTGAACTTCAAAATCTCTAACAATTCTTTGTCTTGTTTCATGTCCTCTACAATTCATTTAAGTTCTCCTTTTACAGGTTTGCTAACTAGCCTTATTATACTATATAAGTTGTGAAATGGACCATAATCTTCATCAACTAGTTTTTGAAAATCACAAATCCTTTTGGAGAGATGACAAGCTGATTCTCCAATTCTCGGTAATTGCTTGCTAGTGCTACTGCTTCTTTCTCGACAATATAATCTTTTATTGATTGGTTGAATATTGCTTTGAGAACCTGTCCTTCGTATTTCCATTCCAAAGCTACTACATCTTGTTTGATTTCTTTTAGGCTATACTTACCATGATGAATGGTTGCTAACGCATGTTTACGAATCTTAATCAGTTTCTTCATAAAGTTCAGCATATCATTATCACTTGATATGCGTTCCCAAGGCATACAACGACGACAATCTGGGTCTGGTCCTCCGGTCAAGGCTAGTTCGGTTCCGTAATATATGCACGGTGTTCCCTTTTGTAAAAAGAGAAAGGATAGGGCTGATTTGACCAGTTGAGAGTCTTCATTGGCCGTCCACAAGATTCGTTCTGTATCATGCGAATCTAGTAGATTAAACATCACTTCTGAAATCTGCTGCTTGTAGTACATAGACTGGCCATTGATTTCATCGATGAATTGGTCTGTCTTCTTAATACCTCGTAAGAAATACTCTTTGATACTATCAGATAAAGGATAATTCATGACCGCATGGAACTCATCTCCATTTAGCCAAGGCTGAGCCGTATGCCAGACTTCTCCTAAAATATAAAGATCAGGCTTTTTAGCTAAAACTGCCTTGCGAAAATCCTTCCAAAACTGATGGTCAATCTCATTAGCTACATCCAAACGCCAAGCATCGATATCAAACTCTTCAATCCAATAAGTCGCAACCTTTAAAAGATAATCCTTGACCTCTGGATTGGCTGTATTTAGCTTAGGCATATAGTCCTCGAAGCCAAAAGCATGATAAGGCAACTCTCTCTTGTTGGCTAGTTTTTCAGTCGTCACTGGGAATTGTTGAATATGGAACCAATCTTTATAAGCAGATTGCTCACCATTTTTGACAACATCTTGCCATTGAGGAGATTGCGAACCAATATGATTAAATACAGCGTCCAGCATGATTTTCATACCTCGCTGATGCGCTTGCTCGACCAGATCCCGAAAGGTCTCCTTGTCTCCAAAATGACGGTCAATTTCAAAATAATCTGTCGTATTGTACTTATGATTGCTCGTCGATTCAAAGATGGGACAGAGATAAAGACCAGTAATGCCCAAGTCTTGCAAGTAATCCAGATGGTCTATAATCCCCTGTAAATCACCACCAAAGAAATCATCACTCTTAGGCGTGATAGAGGAATTCCAGTCTAATGTCCCTTCTGAGTTTAATCGAGCATTTCCATTAGCAAATCTTTCAGGAAATATCTGATACCATACCGTATTTGAAACCCAATCAGGAACCTGACAGGCATCAATCTCATGAATATAAGGCAACTTAAATCCGTTTCCAATGACATGAAGATTTTCTAGAGAATTTTCCACGCAGCCTTTATCGCCATACAAAATACTTTGACCCCCTGTATCCGTGACTTCAAAGAGATATTGGATCCGTGCAAAGTCAACGGACACTTCAACCTGCCAATAGTCAAATAAAGCATCAGAAGTCAGCTTAGCCATTTCCTTTGTATCTTGATAAAACTCCTCCATAAAGATAAAAGGATCACCATAATGCAAGTCGATGCTTTCAATGTCCCCTTTCTTGGTTCGAATCCGAATATGGAGTTTCTTATCCTTATAAAGATAGGCATACTCCGACTCAGGCCTATGGTAAATAGCACTTAATTCCATTAATTTGTCTCCTAATTTACTTGATTGCATTTGCGACGCAAACGTTTTCACAATTGTTAATCTAGTATACTACTTTCGTATTTTATTTGCAAGGTTTGTCCATAGTTTCGAATGGTTTGATTCTATAAATAAAAAAGCAGCCAGTCTTACAACTTGCTACTTTCCAAATGATGATTTACAAATGTCTTTCCAGCCACTCAATTTTTTTAAAATCCTTATTGTTATTGTGCTCATTTCGATAAGAATCTTGGGAAGAAGCCTTGTAAATACTTAAAAACTGTTCTAGATTTGGAATGCGAAAAGTGATGTTTTCGAGATGAATCAGCTCTATATCCGATTCCGAAACTCCTGCAAAATCAGGTAAAGAATCGATACTTCCATACTCAACACTCAGACCATCTTTTTGGAATTCATGCTCATGAATATCTATTAAGGCGTAGCCTAAGTGTTTCATCACTTTCATTATCTTGTCCCACTCATAAATTCTGAGATGATCAGGTGCTTCCCAACCTCTAGGATCACCAGGCACATGAATGTCAATGTCAGACGGCCTCCATTCTTCATTTGAACGGTATTCAAAACCCAAGGACCCCATGAGCGTCGGAGTGATTCCGACTTGGTTTAAATGAGAACAAATTGTTCGAAATTCATCAAATAGAGAATTCATTCCTCCTCCAATCGTTGATATAGAACTTAATTTCGTTGTGAATAATAAACTAATTTTTATCTTTTACTCTTTCGGTTTTGAAAATACTTCTACTCGCTGAGCTAGGACTTTGATTTCTACAGGTAGGTTATCGGATTTATCGCCATCAACATCTGACTCCAATTCACTATCTGAAGAGATCTTAATATTACGCGCTCTGATATACTCAATATTATCATTACCGACAACATCTCCTTTTAGTAAATCAGGAATAACGGATAATTTAGAGAATATAGAAGCATCTTTTAGAATCAAAATATTGGCATAGCCATCTTTATTTTCTTCAAAGATTTTTTTGTCAGCGAAGTAATTTGTCAAGAGAACCAAAACATGACTAGCTTCACCAACATAATTTCCATTTTCTGTCTCAACCTTAATGTTAAAGACCTGATCCGTCATGACAGACTTCATAGTATTTACAGCATAGGCTAAAATACCGAATTTTGTCTTGTCCTCGATTTCAACATTGTGAATCGCCTCAGGAAGTGAACCGATACTAAAGATATAACCAAAATAATTGTCATTCGCTTTACCGATATCAATCTTGTTGGTTAAGTTGAAATCCAGTTCATCAATCGCACCATCGATGTCTTGATTGATTTCCAACAGTTTCGTAATGAGGTTACCCGTCCCACCAGGGATAATCCCTAACTTAGGAATGTATTCTCTCTCAGCAATACCCGAAATGACTTCGTTGACAGTCCCATCTCCACCAAACACAACCACTGCATCGTACTGCTCACGAGAAGCCTCTTCAGCAAAATGTGTTGCATCCAGTGCCTTTTCGGTAATTTTGGTTTCTACGTGCTCAAAGTATTCTTTTGCTTTATTTTCCAGCTTATCTTTGTAATCCAAAGCCTTCTCACCACCAGAGGTAGGGTTGATAATTAACATTGCTTTTTTCATTGATAATACTCCTTAATTTTTAAATAGAAATGTTAGCGTAGCTGCATTTACCATTACATATAATGCTATTATATAATGAAAACTCAGAAAAGAGAAATCTGACGTACTGGAGATTGATACGCTTTTATTCTATTTTCCCATCGTCTAACTACACCCTTTAAGGGTTCATCCAAGTAAGAATAGGCCTTATCCTTAATCCAATCAGGAATACCATAAGCTGCCTCTGCTATGCTACCAGTGATTGCAGCAAGTGTATCACTATCGCCACCAAGGGAAATGGCATTTCTTATCGCATCTTCGAAGTCTCTACTCTCAAGAAAGGCAATAATGGCTTGAGGGACAGTTTCTTGACATGTTTCGTTAAAACGATAGTTAGGACGGATTTCATCTAAAGTTTGAGATAGATTATAACCGTATTCTTTCTCTATATAATCCTTAATCCGTCTTTTACACTCTGTATGATTGTCATTAATTGGTTGCTCGTATTCTCTACAATAACCACCAAAGTAAAAACGACACAGAAAGATAGCATCAGCTGTAGCCATAGCACCTTTGACACCTTCTGGATGATTATGAGTTACCTCTGCAGAAAGACTCGCAAGTCCTCTAGATGATGGCCACGTACCAGTTCTCTCATAGACATCACAGTCCATGACCCAAGCACATGGAGAAACACGCATAGCTGATCCATTCCCAAAGCTATTATATGGTTCACGGTTATCGCTGATTAGCCATGCATTAAACCGAGCACCGTAATCAGCATTCGGATACATTCTGCCATATTTCTTCATCGCGTCAATGAAGTCGTCTTTTTGTCCCCCATTCATAATCGCTTCTGCAACAGCACAGGTCATAACCGTATCATCCGTGAAAAAGCAGTCCTTCCGAAATAAAGGAAAGTCCTTTGTTTTGATATTGTTCCATTCGTAAACAGAACCGACAATATCTCCAACAATTGCTCCAAGCATCAGATTCCTCCTTTTATAGTATTCTACAATTCCTTAGATCAATCCTTCCAGCTCTTCCTTCACATATCCTTCTACATCTTTAATCACAACAAACATTGGGTCTAAATGACATAAGAAGTGCCAATCTTCGCTCCCTTTTTTTCTGTAAAGAATCGCTTCACCGTCTTCACTTCCGAAAAAGCTTCTGTCGATTTCATATCCGTGGCTTTCTAAGAAGTCTTTTGCTTTACGATAGTTCGTTTCTCTTATTTCGACATAGGCTTTAACTTCATGGTTGTTAACGACATATGCATCGATTTTTGTATATCCTTCGATCACTCTATCGTTTTTGAGGGATAAATTTGAAATCTCTTTCCAAATAATGTCTACATTTTCCTCAGGATCGAACATAAATTTAGATAAAGGAACAATATTTCCGTTAAAAATAATTTCCATATAATTCGGTATGTTTTTAGGACTAAAATACTCCACTTCAAAACCATCTTCTGTTTCCAGAGTGTATCCCGGGATTTGAGCTACAAAGGCTTTCCCATCTTCTATGGAATCAAATGCAACTAAATCTTTAGAATAATTATTTTGATATAACTCTAATATAACCATATATAACCTCTTCTAAATTGTTTGTAAATTGATTTTTCAGAATATAATACTGATTAGTTAGTAACCGTTAGGATATAGCAAATTCTTTTTTCCATCTTCTTAAAACATTCTTTAAAGGCTAACGTACTTGGCGGTTCGAATTTACCGTATCATTTCGTCGTTTTCCCTCCTCATTCTACGAGTACTATCGCATGGGCGGACTCAAAAGGTTCAGTGAACCTTTTGATGATTAACTTCGTTTCACTAACAAACTTACACACTCAACATATGTAATATTCTTCTTTTATACTAATAAACGAAAGGCAGTAAAAATAATTTTAGAATGATACTGTGGAACGGAAAGATTTTAACCACTTCAAAAGAAACGACATTCATCACTCCACTTTAAATCATAATAGATAATTCTCTAGCATAGATCATCTAATTAGCCAATCGTTACTTTCAATAATGGATATACTAATCTAAAGTTAAAATTGCTTTTCCTTACTAATTCTATTACTAGCCAATATTGTATAAATCAAATAACCAATAAATATGATAATAAAAATAAGATTAATTTTTAACACAAAATAGAGATTTAACAAATTTGCGAATGCATGAAATAATAGACAGTACTCCACAGATTTCGTTTGACGATAAAGAAGTCCTAAAACAAAACTTAAAAATAATGTATATATAAAAAATAAAATAAAAGGAAATCCTTGATGGCTTTCTCCAACTATAAACCATAAAGGCAGATGCCAAATCCCCCAAATTGATCCTACAATCAAATTAGATTGCCAATAAGTATATTTTTTATCAAGTAACGGTTGTAATATTCCTCTCCACCCTAATTCTTCATGTCCACCACCAAAAAAAATTAATTGTATAAAGAATAGCGGCATCAGATAAATTGATACTCCGTTTAATTCTAAGGAAGATACAGAAAATAGTATCAAAATTGCTAACAAATGAATAATGAAATAAATACTACTATTTTCTTTCTTACTAAATACAAAATGTTTAAATTTTATATTATTCCTTTTCAAATAAAAGCTACTTGCAATAGCTGGTCCAAGTGCACCTACTATATGTAATGTTCTTCCTATAATCGTTTCTAATCCCAAAATATGAGATTGCGTAAAGATGGCAAGAATCCCCCAAGCTATATAAGTAATTCCAAATGTACAATAAAGATAATTTTTTAAATTCCTTTTGTCATTTCCTGTCATTTTATCTTCCTAATCTTGACTATTCTACGTATAATATTTTTTACTGCTTCTTAGTTGCTGTCGATTTTAAACTACCTTTATTCTATCACAAAAATACAAAAAAAGCCTTAAAATCAAGGCTTTTCATTATTCATTTCGTCAATACTTTAGTTTCGTAGATTCAGATTCGCATGATTAAAACTAGTCAATTTTCTCTGTGATGTTTCCAAGTTTATCCAATACAAGACAGGAATGATCATTTAGTGGAATTATGGGAACATTAACGAGTTCTTCAGCTCTATCCTTATTAGCTTTATCATTCCAGGAATCATAATGAACACTAATTAAAAACTGACTAAAGACTCCTAATCCATTTTTTATCTTTATCTGATAATCTGAATTATCATTAGGTGAAACATAGACTTTTTCTCCTAATAATAGGGCTCCTGCAGAAAATCCCATAACTTTCGCCCCTTTATTCAGCATACGATCGATATAATTTTTGAACTGCTGATTGACGTAAGTAGCTAAATACTTTTCCGTATTTCCACCACCAATAATAACTAGATCAGCATCTAGATAGCTATCAAAATTAATCTGCTCAGTATCCAAGAGTAAGTAATCAGTTTTTAGGTTAGAAAAATGGCTTCGGAAAACTTCCGTGTACTTTTTCATGTACGGTTCCCAATTTTCTCGATAAACTGTAAAAATGACAATTCTTTCGATCTTCCTTGATGACACAATTTTATTAACAATGGTATGGTTCTTAATCGGCGGATTTCCACCCATCAAAAAAATTTGTTCGTCCAATCTTTCACACTTTCTAAAGATATATAAAGTTTAAACAAGTTTATTCACGTTTCTAAATTATAATTTCTTCTTAAAATGAATAATTCTATTTGCTTCCTGAAATCCAATATTGAGATGAAATCTTCTAGAATCCGTATTCGTTAAAGTACAGTCACTTGCAAATTCCTTACATCCTTTATTTTTCGCCCATTCCTCACATTTTGTACAGAGATTTTTAGCAATATCCTTTAAACGATATTCCTCGTCGACAATAATCCCTTCTAAGAATCCAACAGGACTATATTTACAACCTTCAACATAATCAAATCTGAGTGAACATAATGCTAGACCTACAATTGTGTCACCTTCAACATCAGTAAAGATTGCAGTATTTTTGCCATTCGTATATCTTTTTACTTCATCAATAGCTTCTTTATCGGTCAATTGGGGCCATAATTGTTTCATTAGTTTAGCCGTTTTTATAGAATCTTTTGTTATTCCATCCATATTGATATTCCTCCGCAAATTACAAGCAAATGTTTCAAATCATGCTGTTACTTTGTTACTCATTGATTGATACCAATACCATCCCCTTCTACTTTTCGCTGTTTCAGATCGGAAGAGCAGAGCCACTCACTCAGCGGTTCGGACTTACCGTATCGTTTCGTCGGTTTCCCTCCTCATTCTACGAGTCCTATCCCATGGGCGGAGCATCTACTTCTACTTCGCTAATGCCTCAGCTCGTACAAGCAGTGATACCGCCTCAACATGATTCGTTTGTGGAATTTAAAGGGTTCTGGGAACCTTTTGAGAATTAATTGCGTTTTTCTAGCAAACTCACATATTTGATGTATGCTGACGTTAGCTTCCTATACTGTGAAACGAAATAAAGAAGGGCTGAGTATTTGAATTAAATTTTTAATCGTAACCTAAATTATTTAATTCTTCAATTTAAATCTTCTATTACAGAATCGAAATCATAGGTACATCGACAATATGAACAACTATAAAAAGGTAAGTATGTAGTTGAATTAATATTTAGCTATAAGTCTCTCAAACAATCAGGACAGGTTACTCTATATTCATAGAATAATCCAGATTACTCACGTTGATTAATCGCAAATACAAAAAGAGGATGGGCAAAAACTCAATTTTAGGAGAAAAATCCAGTAAATCTTACCACAATAAAACTCATAGTATCAATGTTGTTAAATACCTGATACTATGCATTTTTACGATTCTAAAGACTTTTTGCCCAGACTCTTTTACGATGCTCTTCTATTCTACTCTTATTTCAATTGACAATAAATTAATCTCTATATGAATCATATAAAATCTTAGCAACTATATTGATGCCGGATGCTGATGAAAATTGTGAAAATCTGTTACCTTTACTCCATTCACTACTACTTATATTCAAATTCTGAATCCAATCTTTTATTCTATTTTTCAATTCTTCCGAGCTATTTATATTCGAATTATCTTTTAGTTTCATTATTATATATTTATTAATAGAGGATACTCCAATTGTTCCAAGTAAAACAGAGTCTTTAATATAATCTGTTTCTAATTGGTTTAACCATTTAAACTTAATTTGTTCCCATAAATATGTATAAATATCATAAATCGATTCTAAGATGTTCTTCAATTCTTCCTCATTTTTCCAAGTAATTTTAATAATATTCGCCTTATTTAAGTGGTTTATAAATGACTTCATACTATTAACAAAAGCATTTAAGCTTATAGTCTCAAATGATTTACTCGTTGGATTTCCATCTAAAAATATACGATTATACCATATGCTTCTTTCTGATTCATTTAATAAAATCGCTAGCTCTACCGATAAAAATTCTCTTTGAGATAATTCAATCGAATCAGATCCACCATTCTGTCGGCTTATCTTATTTTTTAACACATATGCAAGTGAAGTGTCTACTTTTTTAGAAGTTTTATTAATAGTTATAAATGTATTGACCTCCTCGCTCTCAGAGGGTCTATCTAGTACAATGATACCTACCTCTAAATCCTTCAAATCATTAAATTTACTTGGATCATTTTCTTTTATCTTTTTAAATGCTTCAATCCTATGTTGGCCATCAACGATAAATAACTTTGTAGTTTCTTTATATACTTCATCAGTTGAACAAATTATTGCTGTTGGTAGAAAAAATTTATTTGTTTTAATATAATCAACAATTTTATTGACATGATTTGCATTTACTTTTCTTTGATACCCAGTAAAAGTAATTTTATTAAAAGTTCTAACTTTAGTATTTTCAACTAACCAATCTACCGTTTTTTTATCAATATATAAATCACATGAATTCTGCTGTCTAATTTTTTCCATCCTTCTATTCCCCCTCATTTAAGAAATTGCTCAAACTCAATAAAATTAATTCGTTCTCATCATCTTCCATTTTTTCCGAAGCATCGTCACCATAAAACGGATCCTCTAATTCCTCACCCTCATTATTTATACTTTTCACTCCACTTATTACATATTTTAAAAATTCATCATTATCAGAAAACTCATATATGTGTGAAGCAATTCTGCAAACCTCTTCCCACTTATATGTATCTATTCTATTTTTGATTTGTTCGCTTATAATATCTATGCTAATCATAGAATGTATTGATTGTTTTGTTATTTGATTCTTTAATAATTTTTGTCCCAAGAATTTCTCGATATTTTGATTAAAATCGTTTAAAAAAGTTTCCAAAGAAAAGAAATTCCTATAGTGAATACTATCAATTTTTTCCATTTCGTTAATTGAGGTAAATATATAAAACAGCTCTCTTAGCTGACCTGACACATAGCAGTTTAGTTAAATGGGTTAATATTAGCGAGCCAAGTCGTTTGGCTCGCTTTTTTCGTTGTTTAGTTTTCCAATGAAATTATAGTAAATGTCAATCTGAATAATGCGATTACGTTTCGTGCCAGTTGGTTTATGAATCACAATCTTGTCAATCAGCTCATTCACTGTTACAACGGTTAATTCTGGTAACTTTGTATATTTGGAAATCCTCGCTATAAACTTAGAGATGTTCAAGCTATCTTCTTGCTGCTGGGCGAGTTTTTTGGTTAAGTCAGAAATGGAAGTTTGAAGTTGTTTCTGTTCTTCTTCATAGCTCTGACTTAGCTTTACAAAGCGTTCATCTGAAATTTTACCAAGTAGATTATCTTCATAAAGCTTCTGAATAATATTGTCAATCTCTTTAGAGCGGCGTTCATCTATTTGAAGTTGCAACTGCTGGCGCTTGTTATCTTTGCTGAATTGAGCTTGGCTTTGTTGTTCTAGCTTCTTCAAAAAGGTTTCTTGGTCTAATTGGCACTCGTGGATAGTTTGACGAAGTTTGTCGCTTACAATCTCAATTAGGGCAGATTTTTGAATGTAATGCGGATTTTCGCAACCATCAATCGGCTTACGGTAACCAGAACACTTATAGTGGTCGTGGTTAAGTCCGTTTTTCTCTTGTGGGCAAAAATAATGCTTTCGCCCACAAGTTCCACAAAAAACTAATCCAGCAAACAAGTTTTCGTGACCAGACCGATTTTTATACCGTTGATTAGACCGCTTGTGGCTCCTCATCTTCTGAACAATATCGAAAGTTTCTTGGTCAATTATCTCTTCATGAGTATTTTTGAAAACTAACCAACCTTCCTTCGGATTATCTACCTTACGCTTATCTTTGTAAGATTTTGTCCGAGTTCGAAGATTGACAGTATGCCCAAGATACTCTTCACGCCCTAAGATAGCGCTTAGGGTTTCTCGCGTCCAAAAATAAGGCAAAGTTTCCACATTTGGACTGGAAGAAATAGGTTTTAATCCGATTTCTATTCGGTGACGGTCTGGTTTAAAAATTTTGTCATTTTCTAACCCTTTCGCAATCTCCGAAAGACTTTTTCCGCTTTTCGCTTCTTGAAAAATCCGTTTCACAACTTCACTGGCAACTGGGTCAATAATCCAATTTTTAGGGTTATTTGAATCTTTGAGATAGCCGTAAGGTGGATTTACTGTAACACGCTCGCCAGCTCTCGCTTTAGATTGCACCACTGCCCGAATCTTCTTGCTTGTATCCGCCGCATACATTTCGTCCATTAAGCTCTTAATTGGTAAGAAAATAGAATTAGTTTCATTAGGCTTTTTAGAATCTACGCCATCATTTAGGGCGATAAAGCGGACATCAAAACTAGGAAAAGTAATTTCCGTTAGTTGACCAACCTTGATATAAGAGCGACCTAAACGGCTTAAATCCTTTACAAGAAAGTTTGAAACTTGCCGATTTTCCACCAATCTAAGTGCTTCTGAAATAGCTGGACGGTCGAAGTTTGTTCCGCTAAAGCCATCATCAACGAAAAGAACTGGATTTGGCAGTTTTTCTCTCGCTACTACATCAAGAAGAATATTCTTCTGATTGGTAATTGAGTTACTATCTCCGTCCAGTCCATCATCTTGACTTAAGCGACAATAAACCACCGTAATATCTGAAAGTTTGGAAGTATCTACTTGTCTATAATCTGAAATTGTCAAAGTTCTGTTCATGTGTTTTTCTCCTTTTGGAGTTCACACATCTTATGCTTCTATTATACCATTTTTACTACTGTTAAAGTAGTGATTTATCGCTTAAAATCAACCTTTCTAGGACATTTTCAAGATTACGATTTCCAGTAAAATGGTGACGGATTAAGTAAGTCGTTCGACCAATTCGACAAATTCCATCGGCGGTGCGTGAAGCCTGTTTTGAGTCTCTATCTTGATTCTTCTGGTTCATTCAAAATTCCTCCCTTGATATAATCTGGGTATTCTTCAAGTGTTATTACAGTGAACAGTTCCCAAAAGTTATATAGTTCTTTTTGAATCGCTTTCGAAACCGCCAGTTTACGCTTATCATCTGGCACAACCCACAAAACATAGGGGAAAACTTCCTTTTGGCGCTGTTCAATACCTGAACGGTAGTATTCAATATATTTCTTACAAGTATTTACAATGCGTGCAAGACTTTCTGTGCTTCGGTCTATTTCCAGAAAATAATGGTCTTCGTAATCGTGATTAACAAGCTCTAAATAAGCGTCTGGTTTCAAAGTAATTCCAATACCAGAAAGTTTTTGGTAGCTCCGCCAAGAGTTCGGCTCAAAGGAAAAGGTTTCAAGCGACAGTTTTTCTGAATTTCGAACAGTCTCTAGTGTCTCAACAAAAACTTCCGTAATTGCTAAAGTATGTTCAACGTGGTGCTGAGTTGGCTCGTATTTATTTTTATAGCGCAAAACAACTGTTTCATCTTGGTTTTTAAGGAATTTTAGTCCCTGAAAAGTAATTTGCCAAACATAAGAAGCAGAGCCACGGCGTGCGCCACCAACTCGCCGTTTCAAGTGTGAAACCAATCCAGCTTTCTTCAGACTTTGAAGTGCAAAATTAGCACGGCGAATGGCGGTTTCAGCTCTTACACTACTGGTAAAAAAGAGTCTGGCTAGTTGGTTGGTGGTGGCATATCTAGCTTGACTTAAAAAGTAAAGAATTTGCGTATCATTATCTATTTTGTAATTCCATTTCATCTGTTTTGTTCTCCATTAAAATTTAAAGGTGTGCTCCCGTAAAATGTGCTTAGTTACGGAGTAAGTCGTGTGAGTAAAAATTCTGAAAACCTTTATTTATCAGGGGTTGAAGAATCTTCTTCATCAACACGATTCGAAGAGCGATTGGAACGCTTTTTACGCCCTAAATCTGTTAATTTTGGGTTAAAATTTTCATTTTTTGAAGCAGATTTTTCAAAAATGTAGTTTTCGAATTGGCTTTCAATTGCTGAAATATCTTGTCCGTATCGGCTCAAGCTATTCAAAAATGGCACACGACTATCTCTAATTTTGGGTTTAGGTGGGTATGCTTTACTAATAATCCAACGATAAGTATTTTGTGAAATTTCAGTACGAATATATGCCCAAAATGGTGGTAAGCTGTAAAAATCTTCTTTATCAATCTCCAGAGTATATTTTGCCATTTCGCGAGCTTCATCAAGATTCAAGCTAAAAACGATTTTATTCGCAACATTAGATTCAATTCCAGCTTTTAGCTGAGGCGACATCTGGGCGAGGTGTTGGAAGCCAATATTCCAGCCAACATTAAATTGGCGAGATTGCGAAAGTGCTTCGTCTAAGTTAGAATTGGGGATTCCTAAGAAACTCGGTGTTTCATCAATATAGATAAAGACCGATTGACGTTTGCTTGGCTCAACCGAAGACTGGCGCAAAATTAACATCCAGAGCATTGAAGTGATTAGGCTACCGATGAGTTTGACAGATTCTGAACCAATTACCGCTTTATTTAGTGGAATCAATACGATTTTTCGACTTTTGAAGATTTCTGCAAGACTGAAATTTGGATTAGTCTGTCCCAACATTGCTCGAAGTTGTGGGCGAAGCAAAAACTGGCGGAATTTATTCAAAATGGGGTTTAACATCTGGTGACGTTGAGCTTCACTGAGTAGCTCAAACCAGTTCCAGAAACTTTCCAGCCCGATTGGGTCTTTTAACTCTCTTAATAGTTTATTTCGAAAGGATTGATTAGTGAGTAAACTTGGTAGCATGACTAAAGAAGTGTTTGGAATTCTAGCAAGCGTTAGAAAACTGTGCGATAGAATATCCAGCGAGTAAATTCCAAAATGTTCAGGATAAAGTCCTTTAAATAGCTCCAGTAGATAATCTGCAATAACTTCTGGCTCGATACCGTGCTTAGTGAGCTCAAAAGGATTGATACCAACAACTCGTTTGGCGGTTGGCGAGATGACTACCATATCTTCATCGTGTTCAGTTGACGTGCGCTCTAATAGTTCATGAGTAAGTTGACCTTTGGCATCTACCACAACAACGCTATGATTTTTAGAGTTTATATCTGATAAAATCAAGTGACTCATAGCGGTGGTTTTACCGCAACCAGTTGAACCGAGAAAAACGGTGTGCTTTTTGCCAGCTTGTGTTGAAATTTGAATTGGTCTTGATTGACTTTCAACCGTTTGCGCCAAACTTCGCTGAGTTTTTCGGTTAATATTGTAGCCCAAAGGTGGCGCTACTAATTTAGGGTGAACATTTGGCACACCTGCAATATTTTCTTCCCCAATAGGTAAAAGCATGAAACAAGCTAAGTCAGAGACAGATAAACTATATGGGAAAGACCAGGAAGGTTGTGCTTGATTGAGTTTTTGGATAGCTAGTGGTTTTAATTCAATGGTTGCATTTGATTCCATCATGCGAAAACTACTAAGCAGGCTGTCAAAAAATTCCTTTGTTCGCAAAATACTGCGAGATTGGACACCAAGGCGAATTTCACATCTAAAAGTAGATTGGTTTAGTTTTTGTTTCATCAGCTTTTTGGAGTTTTCGGAAAGTTCAGGAACATTATTTGTAATCACTTGATACCATTTAGCGGATAAATTCGGCAAATCTTTTGGTTGAGGGCGAGGCGGTGAGCCTGCACCAATGATCAACTGAACAACCACTGTCTCATCTGGCTGAAGTATTTTTGAAATTGTAAGGCTTGAACGTATCATGTTTTCTACAGAGTCCGTTTTTAAAGCATAGTGAGATTCTTTAATGTTCACTAACCGCGCAACCGAAAGTTTTTCGCGTTTAGGAGCTCTTGAAAACTGAATAGCTCGATGTGATTGAATTAGTTGGCTGATATGTCGCTTATCCTGTTCTTCTGTTCCTAATAGATAGCGCACGCGATTCTTAGATAATCGAATTTCAAAAATAACCGCTTTGCGCCGACTTAACCCCACCAGTTGACCCAACATAGATTTCACATCATCTATCTCAAACGGGCGCATCCAGTTGAGTTCGCTCCAAGATAGCGCTTCGAATTTTCTTTTCATCCCTACCTCCATTCTTTAGATTTAATAATATGAAAGGCAAGCCAGCCAATGAAAATAACCGCAGTCATCAAAATAAAGAACCACCAAACTTCCAGAATTAGTTTCACCGCCCAGTTAATAAGCCAAGCACAAGCAACAAATCCAAGAATATAAGATATTAGTTTTTTCATAGCTAGTCTCCTTTCTGCCTCCATTTATACAAGAAAATTGGTGAAAAGTTAAATTTCATTACCTTCAGTTTTTAGAGCGATTGGAATGAATTTTAAGCAATGAACCAGTAGTATATTTCAACATATTTTGACCATTTGTCTAGTCTAAACAATCCTTTTATTTTCTTGAAATTTTTCGCATTTCTGCTTTAGCGGCCAAGAAAAGTTGATTGATTTCTTGCCGTTTTTCCAGAAATTCTGCCAGGGCGATTTCTTCTTCACTATAGTGCTTTTTATCTGCTTGTTTTGGTTTTTCGAACCAATCCCAAAGAAATACAACAACAATGATAATTATAAAAGCTATAAAGTAGTCCATCATAAAGCTACCTCATTTCATCTTTTCAGTAGCGTAATATGTGAACGCTTTGAGAATATAATCTGTATATGCTTTAGCTTCTGGCGTATTTTTGAGTATTTCTGCCTGCGTGAGTGCCAGATTGCCCACTTTATATAAAATGTCGCTAGCGAGAAGCTCCAAGGCTTGATTATCTGCCATCGCTTCACTCAGTGTTTTAGCCACTTCTAACTGATAGGGGCTAACAAGTTGAGGAAGGTCTACTTTTGAGGTTGATTTTTGAATGTGGTTCATGAGATTTCTCCTTTGATTTTGGTATAATTTATGTTATAAACATTGTCGACTTTGTTTATGATTATAGTGTAACGAATATTTTTATCTCATTCATCAGGTAAAAAATCTCAGAAATCTCAAGGAGAAATCGTGTGACCGAATTTAGATTAGGATGGTTTTGCTATATTTTGCAAAAATCTGAAAAGAAAAAACGAAACCAAGAAGATTTCGTCAATAGTATTTTGAATAGATTGGTGGGCGAAAACAACCCTAAAATTTCATTTATTCCAGAAATTAACCGTGTCTCTAGTAATCGCCTTTTTACGGGAGACGAAGAAATTCCAGAATTTTACCGCGAAGCTTTGCCGATTAGTGATTTAAGCTTTCAATCTCAAAGGATAGTTGATATTTTGAAAGATTTAAACCGTGATGAAACTTTCGATTATAAGCAAGCTGTTTTTAAAATCAAATCAGCTCTTTTAAGCCAAGCAAAAAAAGCTACCGTTGTGTTTGGTAGCGAAAAAATAGAATTACTTAATCATTGCCAAGAAGCTGAACTTTACTTAGCAACTCTTTTGATTTTCTTGGTGAATCTTTCGAATATTCCTTCCAAAAACTCAGAGGAATTAAGACAAGCACAAATCATTAACCAGCACATTTTTAAGTATCTTGAAAATGAGATTCTATTAACGCCATATTCACATAGAAAAGCTATTGAGGAATCTTTAAAAAGCAAACAACAGATTTTTTATTTTGATTTATATAAGCCTGAAGCGTTAAACGATAATAAAAATCTCGTTTCACCCACTTTAAAAGTTTTGATTCAAGATTCTATTTACAAAATGCCAATTATCCAGAATGGTTTAATAATTCAAAATGAAACTATCAACGAGCGAATTACGCAGTTTATTAAAGAAAATTTTGAGAACAGCCCCAAACTGACTTTAATTACTGGATTTTGCAAGTCTGAAGCAGATTTTTATAAAGCTTTGGATAGATTTTTACCAAAAGAAGTTATCAATAAAATTTTTATTGTTAAAAGTTTCGCCTTATCCATAAAAGCCAGTTATGACTATACTACTTCGAAAATGAAAGATATGATAACCTTAACAGAAAATGTTGTAAATTATTTAGAGAAAAGAGCTTTCACAACACAAGACAAAACTGAGTTTACTATTGGAATAGCCGAAAATTTAGAGAAAAATGAGCTGGTATTCTTTTGTCTAGTTGGACAAGAAAATATTTTTTAAAATTTTTATGGGGATGTAGTGATATTTAATTTGACAATCGAAATAAAAAAGACTATAATAAGTTTACCATAAAAAATATTAAGGCAGGACAGACTATAGAGAATCAGAAGATGTGTAAGTTTGAATCTTCAACTATAGTAAACAACTATTAACGAAGGGATTTAAATTGTACACATCTATGTTTCTTGTAGGGTGTTCTGTCTATTATTTTATGTTCGTGATAGGTGTATTTTTTCAGTAGAAACTGGAGGAATATACTATGAATAATAAAAAAGAATCGTTCTGGAACTATTTGGTTATCTTATTTGGTAGTGCTATGAAAACAGTAGAGTCGCTCACTACTCCTGAAATAGGCTCAAATTTAGCGGGAGTACTGAAAAAATTAAGTCAGGACTTCAAAGAAATTTGCCTCTCTTATATCCAAGCTCAAAAAGAGAATAGAACTCAGAAAATCAAAAATGAAGATTCAAAACCTATTTATCCACCACCCATACCGTATCGTGATGAATGCAGGCAAAAGCCTAACAAAAATAACATAAAAAGAAAACGACGCAAGAAACATTACAAAAAGCGTCGTTAACAAACATTTATCAATACACTTATCACGTCCGAATCATCTAAATATTGCAGTATTTAGATGATTTTTTATTTTGTCAAATTTTCTGAAAAAATAAATGAAATAAGTGGTAAAGAACTATTTTTATAGAATATATAAAAATCTAAGTTATATTAAAAAAATAAAATAACTATATCAGTATACCATACGTTTGGCACTGAGTCAACATTTTTAAAGATTTGTATACGTTTTCAGTATATCAAAAAGCGATGATAATAGCAAATAAAACGCGGTTTTCTTTAAAAACATTTCTCTTTTTCAATTATTATCTGAATTTTCTATAATTTAGATACCCTGCTACAATAGTAAAGAAAGGAGAAATTTTGACAAATCATCACAAGAACAAATTAGAAAATATCAAAACAATGACTATCGGCTATGCTCGCGTCAGCTCAACAGATAATCGGCAAGAATTGGGGTTATCTGTTCAAAAAGAAGCACTCGGCTTTTGCGATAAACTCTATATTGAAAAAGATTCTGGTGGAAATCAGGAGCGAAAACAACTTGACAAAGCTTTAAAAATGGCGAAAAAATATGCCCAGCAAGGTGTTAAAACAAATTTTGTTGTGTATAAATTGGATAGACTTACAAGAAAGATGCTTCACCTCTCTTCCATTATTGAAGATTTAACCAAACATGGTATTCATCTTCAATCAATTCATGAAAATATTGAAACAGATTCTTTAACTGGAAAGTTCTTTTGTTTGATGTTGGGTTATGTGGCAGAATGGGAGCTTCAAGCTATTTCTGAACGCACTAAAGACGGACTCCGTAAAGCGAAAGAAAAAGGCGTGAAACTTGGTAACAAAGGAATAGCGAAAGATAAAGAAAAGCAAATTATTGCACAATACCAGCAAAAAGAAATGTCCGTTCGAAATATTGCGAATCAGCTGAACATTTCCACCGCAACCATATATAATGTGTTAAGGCGCAATAGTATTCAAATAAATAGAAAAAATCACCTATAATTGATTGACAAATCCTTAGAAAAATAGTACATTAAACCTATCAACAGTTTTAGCAAACGGTCGTTTATTAAAACAATCAAAGTTATCAATAAAAATATTTAAAATGCTGATTTAATAAGGTTTTAGTTGCCTTGTTGAATTGGCATTTTTTATTTTTTCATTGTTTTAGTTGACGACCGTTAACTAAAACAAGCTCAACCCCTATTGTAGCAGGGATTTTTTGAGTTTAAATAAGAAAGGGGGTATTTCGTATTTAAATAGATACGAATTTTCATGATTGCTACAAAATATATAGATTTTATAAGGAGAAAGTATGTTACTGGTTGTAATTGTAGCTATTGGAGGGATTTTATGGTTTATTAGAAAATCTTCCATTGATAAATACACTAAAAAACAAGAATTAGCGATGAAAATTCTTGAGAAATCGAAAAGAATTCGCTTAGAAGTAATGGCTGATATTAACGAGCTGGGTGGACGAATGGCTTCGGCAGACCGTGAACAATACATCAGTCTAACTCAAGAAAGAGAATCGCTTCAAGAAACTTTAGAGACAATTGAAGCAAGTATTCGAGCTATGGAGTCAATTTTGCAGTGGAGAGTTGATTCTTCAGGTGGAAGACTGGAAATCGATAAGGAACTTTTAAACCTACAACGGTATTCTGGACTTACATTAGAAGAATTAGCACAAGATTGCGGTATCGTGCTATAAAAGATTCAAATAGAAAGAGGCTTTATTATGGGAAACCCTAATGAATGGTATTGTGCTTGTGAACGTGCTTTAAGTGGTAATAAATGTGATTTGTGTAAAGAAGCTATTTATCATAATCTTTCTTACCATAGGTGTGAGTATGGAACTTGTCAAAAGAAATTCGGTTGGTGATAAATATGATTAAACTAATCCTAAAACTCATTTCAGCAACTATTGAATGTCCTATTTGCGGACGACAAACAAGCGACCGACCAGAACGGTGTAGCCATTGCGGTAATAAACTATAGGAGCATAAATATGACTGAAAAATGCACAAAATGCCAAGAAGTTTTATGGTTTTATGCAGAAGATAGAGCGCGTGGTAAAGTAATAAAAGTTTGTAAAAATCCTAATTGTACAATGTATAATTTTCAAATCTCCTTTAGTGAACGATAGTTGAATATATGAAAAAGACGGCTTATTTGAACCGTCTTTTAATTAGCTTATAAGATGCATGAACTCAGATTATTTTAGAGTGCTGAGTGTCAGACAGTCTTTTCAAGCTCCTTTTTAGAAAAACTCGAAGTGTACAATTTTTGTAGTTGCTTATCAGCGCCTCCTAAAATAGAGTAAAGGCTCTCTATTATATCTGCTTTCAATTCTAATCGCGAATCAAAATTTTTACTTTTGTATACTATACTGTGCTCTACCTCTCCCCAAGTATCATGAATTAAGGACTTAACCTGAACTTCAAAAGAAAATACGTTCTTCATTTCTCTATACTGACAAGCAAGCTTATAAATTGTATGCCCATTTTTCTGCACTAAATTTTGGATTTTTTCAACCTCAATATTTTCCTTAGATTCTAAAAAATCTTTTAATTTTTTATAGACTTTTTCTTCGTCATCCTTAAAATAGCAGTTTATTCTAAATCCTAATAAATCTGGTAGATTTGCGCATATTATATTCTGTAATTCATCTTTTTTCGCAGGTTGTATGTTCCACTTTGAAATGTAATTTTTCCTTTTTATTTTTTCTCTTAGGCTTTCAACGCTTTTTATTCGAGAATTCACACTTTTTGAAATCTTCTCTTCTGAATAATATGTAAAATCACTTAAAATTTCTTCTATTACCCTTCGCTTTTCATTAATAAATTTCTGAAATGTTTCATCAGTGAATGCATTAATCAAACTATTAATCATTTCTTTATCATCTCCTTAATCATACAATTTTTTTATCCCAAATGAATGAAATCACTCTGTATTAATTCCCAAGTATCAATCTAAACTATCTGATATAGTTAAACGTGCTAAGTTCCCTATAAAAAACAGATCTTTTCCTCACTACCAATACCTTTTTATAATATCTAAAAAGTTTTTTGCACTTACTTAGTACATGCAATACTTGACATCAAAACTACAACTCAGCGGTTCGGACTTACCGTATCATTTCGTCGGTACCTTTCCTCATTCTACGAGTCCTCCCCCATGGGCTGAGCATCTACTTCTACTTCTCTGATACCTAGCTCGTACAAGCAATGAGACCGCCTCAACATGATTCGTCTGTGGGACTCAAAAGGTTTGGAGAACCTTTTGAGGATTAACTACGTTTCTCCAACAAGCTTACACACTCAGCGGTTCGCTGTTACCGTATCGTTTCGTCGTAAACTCCTTACTCTACGACAGCTATCCCATGGGCGGAACATCTGCTTCTACTTCACTGACGCCTCAGTTCGTACAAGCAGTGATACCGCCTCAACATGATGCGTTTGCGGAAACAAATCCACCGGCTGGACTTTCTTCAACTCATATCCCAATTCTTGGTAGAGTTTGATATCACGCGCCATGGTGGTGACATTACAGGAGATATAGGCGATGCGGTCTGCTCCTGTTTGGCTACTTGCCTTGATAAAGCTTTCGGTTAAGCCCTTGCGTGGAGGATCAACCAAGATAACGGTTGGTTGAATTCCTTCTTTAAGCCAAGTCTTCATAGCATTTTCAGCTGTGTCACAGACATAGTGGGCGTTTGAAATATTGTTCAGTTGGGCATTCTTCTTGCTATTCTCAACCGCTTCTGGAATGACTTCAACACCGTAGACTTCCTTGATGTGTTTTGCAACAGAAAGGCCAATCGTCCCAATACCAGAATAGGCATCAATGGCCACATCATCTTCTTTTAATTCAGCAAAGTCAATGGTTGTTTGATAGAGTTTTTCAGCCATTTCAGTATTGACTTGGTAAAAGGCTGGTCCAGCTATTTGGTAGTCATTTCCCAACATTTGGTCGGTAATATAGTCTTGACCATAAAGAGTTTTCCATTCCTTGCCAAAAATCGCATTGGTGTTCTGGTCGTTGATATTTTGCATAACAGACACAATCTCTGGAAACTGCTCGATTAGTTGTTCAATCAATTGCTCCACTCGGAAAATTTTAGGACGAGTTGTAACCAAGATAACCATGATTTGGCCAGAATAGTGCCCACGACGAACCACAAGGTTCCGAATCAAGCCTGATTGCTCTTTCTCATCATAAGGTTTCAAATCATAACGGCGGAGCAAGTCGCGTAGGGACACTACTACCTCGTCAATCACAGGATCTTGGATAAAGAAATCTTCTAGAGGCATGAGGTCATGGGAATTCTTACGGAAAAATCCTGTTTCCAAAACACCATTCACTCGACGAACAGGGACCTGTGCCTTGTTACGGTACTTGACTGGATTTTCCATGCCAAGCGTTTCAGTAACTTCTACATCTGCAATTCCAGCAATCTTATATAGACTATCCTTGACTTGCTTGGTTTTAAACTTGAGCTGTTCTGGATAGGCAAGATGACCTAAATCCGCGATTCCTGAACGCAGGTAAGCCAAATCTAGATCTTGATTACGGTGTGGTGATTGGACAAGGTATTCTTCAACTTTCCCAAAGCCAATCTTTTTATTGACCTTGAGGACACGCATGAGGATTTTTTCACTCGGTAAAGCATTCTCTACAAAGAATACCAAACCATCCACCTTGGCAACTCCTGCCCCTTCATGGGTCAAGTCAACAATTTCAACTTCTACAATATCATTTTTCTTTAACATTCTCTTCTCTTTCTATTGGCCGACAAAAAAGACGGCAACGTTACGGTTACCATCTATTATACCATGAAATTTCTTAAGAACCAAAACTCTTGAAGAAGTTGACAATGGCTTGCCAGAGGGAGCTTAGGAAATTACCGCCGTCCTCTAGCGCCTTATCCGCATCAAAGTTAAGGTTGATATTTTTAAAACTGTCGCCAGCTTGTGAAACAATACTTTGTTTAAGGTCATTCAGGGTTTTAGTGAAGTCTGCATTGCTGAGGATATCACTCTTTGAGAGATTCAAAGCAAAATTGATGATCATATTGATCTGGTTTCCTGTTATGACCTGATCAAGTTTGTAATTTTTCAAGGTATCTTCAACGATTTTACGGACATCTTCCTCCGTCAGATTTCCCTTGCCTTCTTTAGCTTTGGCAAGTCCTGACTTGATATCAGCTAGGGCAACGTTTAATTTATTAGCATCATAGCCAGTTTTGTCCTTGTTTTCAGCATTGATATCTGACAAAGCCTTCAACTCTTCTTGAGCCAACTCTTTGCTGGCTTGTGGGACCTTGGCTCCATTAGCTTCTAGCGAATAGTAAATCCCTGCTAAGGCACTCTCACCTGTAACTGGAATGGGTGCTGCTACAGTGATTTTGGCGTGTTCCACACCCAAAGTTACGGCCGCATTTCGGTACATATCCTGAGTCACCTTAGTGATGTTTTCTGGTGTTTCAATCTTGACCTCAAGTGGCGACTTGTCACCTAGTTTTTGAATCTTGGCTGATGAATACAACTGTAAACTAGAGTCATTGGCAACATTCATAATCTTAGAATAGACATCAGGTGTCATGGTCTTGAGTTCTTTGGTGTCTGTTGAGGCATTGTAGCCTAGTTTTTTAAGGGTTTGATTTTTTTGATCTTCAGATAGGGATGAACCTAGGACATATTCAGGTTGGACATAGGTTTCATCGATGACTTTTTGCACATCTGTTGCTGCATGGGCGCTATTCATAGCTGTTACTGCCCACAAGACCACAGCACTGGTCAGAAAGAGTTTCTTTCTCATAGGGATTTTCCTCCTTTACCTTTCTAGAGTAATATATCTATCTTAAAGAAAACTTATAACAAAAACACCTGGGCTAGCCAGATGTCGAAAAGAGAGTGAAACATTTGATGATGTAAAGGTTGAGTTGAACCTGTCTAGAATAATAATAGTTTCCTCCATTTACATAGAGTTCGGCTCCATGAAAAATGGAAATAGGGTGAATATAACTATAAGTCTTTCCAGTGGTGTTACCAAGCAAGGGAGCAACAGTCTCACGAGAGTACTGTTTGGCCAGAACCAAGGTATTTTCCTTGCCATTTTGGGCGATAAAATCGATATAGGCAGGTCCAAAATTATAGGCTTGAACAGCTGTCCAGACATCAACACCCTTCTTCTGGGCCAGATAAAGATTTTCTGTCAGAGTTTGAACACCTTGCCGAATGCTAGAAGCATTATCATTGATGGTGTTGGTAGAGCCACTAGCAGACTCACTAGACTGCATAACATCGCCTTCTTTTCCTTTGGTTTCGGTATAAATCATAGCGAGCACAAGCTCTTCGTTTGCTGGGGTGTCTTTTTCACTCAAGATTTCTCGCACCATGGGCTGGTAGGTCATGACTTGCTTGACATCTTGGTGAACGCGATAAGCTTTATAGCCAGCAAAAAGGAAGACTGCTAGTACAAGCACTCTTCGAATTCGTTTAAACATTATTTACTTTGAATATCCTCGATATTTTTGATTAAGATAGAGTAGGTTCCATTGTCGTTTTGGATAAACTCAACAGAATCGGCGTCTTGGTAGACGTTATTGGGAACGATGAGCTCAATTCCATTTGACAAGGAGAGTTTTTGGTTTTCAAATTTTTTAAGCTGACGACTGGCATCAATTTCATCAAATTGAACAGGCTCAGGTACAGCTTCTTTGACTTGGTCAATAAAGCTTAAACGAGCCGTCAGATTGTTATCAAAAAGATCGTTGGCCAGTTTCTCAGGTGACAATTCATTGCTTTCTTCTAGGTTATTGAAAATGGCTGATTTGACCTTAGATTGAAATTGAAAATCATCTGTATTAAATGTCTCAGCAATTCTCTGGGCCGTTTTTTCCAGTTCCTTGATGGATTTCTTAGGAGAAATTTTAGGAGCGACAGCAAGAAGATTATCTGAAAAATAGCTCAAAAAAGTCCCGTTGTACTTGATTCGTTTTTCAATCAGATGGTACTTGCGACTCTGAAGATTGACCACCAAGGCCTCATCAGCTCCCGTTCCAAATCCAGGCAGGTTATTCTGAGTCAGCTTGATTGGATTATCAACTTCTCCACCAAGGTGAGTCAAGGTCTCACGCAGGGCAATTCTCAAGAAAGCGAAATGTTCCACGCCTTCTTTAGAAAATTGCACAAAAATCAAGTCATTGGTCTTAAGGTTTTCAGAAATACTGAACTCCTCTTTCCAGAGATTAGCCAGCGTCACTGATGTCTCCAACAAATCGTCTGTGATATGATTGAAGAAGGGATTTTCTTCTTCGAAAATCCCAGTCTTGGCTTCATCTGAATACACACGTTCAATTTTTTTACGCAGGTATTCTTCGATTTTTGGAGTAATATTGAGAAACTTATCCGCTAGAAATAGCTCGGTATCATCCGGGCTAAACTGATGGATAATTGCTTTCTTAATATAAATGTCCATAAAAGTTTTAGTCCTCGTATAATGGGAAGGCATCTGTCAATTCTTTGACTGCACTTCTCACCTCTTCTAAGACAGCATCATTTTCTGCATTCTTAAGGGTTTTAATGATCAGTTCAGCCACTTTGCGACTTTCTTCTTCACCAAATCCACGTGCAGTAATAGCTGCTGCTCCGATACGAATCCCACTTGTCTTGAATGGTGACAAAGTTTCGTAAGGGATTGAGTTTTTATTTAGGGTAATATTGACTTCATCCAGCAAGTTTTGAGCAACTTTTCCGTTTTCTACAACTTTAGTCACATCCACTAGGAAGAGATGGTTTTCAGTCCCGCCAGAAATGATACGGAAATCAGGGTCTTGCAAGAAGACCGCAGCCATAGCTTTGCTGTTCTTGATAACATTAGTAGCATATTCCTTAAAGGCTGGATCTAATACTTCTTTGAAGGAAACTGCCTTAGCAGCAACAACATGCTCCAAAGGACCACCTTGAATACCTGGGAAAATAGCTGAGTTGATTTTCTTAGCTAGGTCTTCATCATTAGTCAAAATCAAACCACCACGAGGTCCACGAAGGGTTTTGTGAGTCGTTGTTGTAGTGATATGAGCGTATGGTACTGGGCTTGGATGTAGACCAGCAGCAACCAAACCAGCGATATGAGCCATATCTACCATGAGCTTAGCTCCAACAGCGTCCGCAATTTCACGGAATTTTGAAAAGTCGATAATTTGAGAATAGGCTGACGCACCAGCTACGATTAGTTTAGGTTTTACTTCTTGGGCTTGTTTCAAGATAGCATCAAAGTCCAAGAGTTCTGTTTCAGGGTCCACACTATAAGAAACAAAGTTGTAGGTTTGACCTGAGAAGCTAACAGGAGCTCCGTGGGTCAAGTGACCACCTGCGGCCAAGTCCATCCCCATAACCGTATCACCTGGCTCAATCAAGGCCATGTAAGCCGCACAGTTAGCTTGGCTTCCTGAGTGTGGTTGGACATTGGCAAATTTTGCACCAAAAATTTCTTTTGCACGTTCAATAGCTAGACTTTCTACCACATCTACCACATCAGTTCCACCATAATAACGGCGACCTGGGTAGCCTTCGGCGTATTTATTCGTCAAGATAGACCCTTGAGCTGCCATAACTGCCTTGGAAACCACGTTTTCCGAAGCAATCAACTCAATGTTGTTTTGTTGGCGTTCTTCTTCTTTGGCAATAGCATTCCAGAGATCAGCATCGTATGCTTTAAAATCGTCTTTGTCAAAAATCATAGGTCTTCTCCTTTTATTGTGTGACTAGTCCATTAGTTTAATTTTCTAATAAGCAAATTAAACTAAAAGATGCGAATAAACCGTTTCTGCACTTTATCACAAGTATAACCAACTTTTTCATAAAATGCATGAGCACCCAGACGATGGTCGGCAGAGTTTAAGCGGATAAACCCATAGCCGCGTCTTTTTGCTTCTTTCTCCAACCCTTGCAGTAAGCTTTTACCAATACCTTGACCTTGCGCTTGAGGTAAAACTGCTAAAGCTAAGATATTAAATCCTGCTTTGGAATAAAGGGATTCATAGACCTCAGCGTGGACATATCCAAGTAGGACATGACTGGCTTCATCCTCATAGCCAAGTAGGAAATGATGGGAATTCTGAGATAATCTATCTAGTTGACTAGCTGTGTCCTCTGGACTAAATGAATAGCCCAAAGCCTCTTGGTTAATGTCACATATAGCTTTCACATCAGTTTCTTGCAAATCTCTTAGCATCTTCATTCCTCCTCAAAAGAAATCTCTGGCAACTGAACAAGAATATCTTCTCGCTTAATGGCCCCTTGGCGTAAGATTTTCACCTTGTCTCCAGACAAGTCTAAAATAGTTGAATCCTGTCCAGTTAGAAAAGCATCGTCTTCCAGCCCCAGAACCTCTTGGTCAAAATCCTCTAGAATTTGATTAAAACTCACTCCACTTGCCTGACCTGAGATATTGGCAGACGGCCCAATCAAGGGACCTGTCTCTCGAATAAAATCCAGCGTAATGGGGTGACTAGGCATCCGAAATCCCACCGTTGCAAGGCCAGAATTGACCCAATAGGGAACTCGGTCATTGGCTTCAAGGATAATGGTCAAGGGACCTGGTAAAAAGGTCTCGACAAGTTTTTGAAGATAAGTTGGCTGATTCTTTGAAAAGTGCAAGATATCCTCTAAAGAGGCAATATTGAGATTGAGTGCCTTGTCTCTAGGTCGACGTTTGAGTTGGTAAACATGATCAACTGCTTTTTCGTCTAGAGCTTTAGCAAAAAGACCGTAAACCGTCTCTGTAGGCAGAACGACAGCTCCACCCTTTTCCAACTCTTGTCTAATCCTGTCCATCATCAATCACGACCATCCTATCTTGACCAAATTGGTCCTTGAGTGTTCGAACTCGCTGTTCAGGAAGATGTTTCCTAAAAAGTTCAGGAACACTTTGACCTTGCTTGTATCCAATTTCAAGGTAAATCTTACCACCATCTTTGAGATAGTCCTTTGCATCTTCCGCAATTCTACTGTAAATAGCTAGGCCATCCTCGTCTGCAAAGAGAGCTAGATGAGGCTCTGAATGCAAAACATTCAAACCGACTTCAGACTCATCTTGACGAGAGATATAGGGTGGATTGGATACAATTATATCATATTTTTCAGAAATTTCTGCAAAACAATCAGATTTTTTGAAAAGTATATTAAATTTTTGATTTTTAGAGTTCTCGGATGCAAGGTCAAGCGCATCTTGAGAAATATCTGCTGCTGTCACTGACCAAGCTGGTCTGTTTTTAGAGAGTGCAAGGGCTATAGCTCCACTTCCTGTTCCAATATCAAGTACTGAAAGATTCGTATCAGGATTTTCAGCTAGGATAAGTTCTACCAACTCCTCTGTTTCAGGTCGGGGAATCAAAACACGCTCATCAACCTTTAACTGCATTCCGAAGAAATCTGCATGACCAATGATATACTGGGCTGGTTTATGGGCCGCTAACTGTTGGAAAATTCCTTTTACAAATACTTCTTCCTCTTTTGTCACTTCCTGCTGGAGGGCAAAAACGAAATCTGTAAAAGAAAGATTTTTCAGGCTACGATAGACAAAAGAGAGGCTTTCTGCTTCCTCTCCTTGTCTTATCAACTCTTCTTCAAAATCTGAAAATAATTGAGCTAATTTCATTATTTGTTTAATTCTTCTAATTTTTGTGTTTGATCATAGAGCACCAAGGCATCCACGACTTCATCCAATTTACCAGACAAAATGGTATCTAGTTTTTGGAGAGTTAAGCCGATACGATGGTCTGTGACACGGTTTTGTGGGAAGTTATAAGTACGGATACGTTCTGAACGGTCCCCAGTACCAATTGTTGACTTACGCTCAGCGTCTTGTTCATCTTGTGCAATTTGTGCAAAGTGGTCAGCAACACGCGCACGGATAATCTTCATAGCCTTCTCACGGTTTTTCTGCTGGGTACGTTCTTCCTGCATCTCAACCTTGATATTGGTTGGCAAGTGAACGATACGAACGGCTGTCGCAACTTTATTGACGTTCTGTCCACCAGCACCAGATGCGTGATAGATATCAACACGAAGGTCTTTTGGATCAATATCGTACTCTACTTCTTCCACTTCTGGCATAACAAGAACTGTGGCAGTTGATGTATGGACACGACCTTGGCTCTCTGTCACAGGGACACGTTGAACACGGTGGGCACCTGATTCGTACTTGAGTTTAGAGTATACAGACTGACCTGAAACCATGGCAACCACTTCTTTGAAACCACCGACACCATTCATAGAAGCCTCCATGACTTCAAAGCGCCAGCCTTGGGCTTCAGCATACTTTTGGTACATGGTTAGAAGGTCTCCAGCGAAAAGTGCTGCTTCGTCTCCACCCGCTGCTCCACGGATTTCAAGGATGATGTTCTTGTCATCATTTGGATCCTTTGGAAGGAGCAAGATTTTTAGTTTTTCTTCGTATTCTTCTTTTTCAGCCTTGGCATCTTTGAGCTCTTGCTTGGCCATTTCTTCCAAGTCCGCATCTCCGCCTGATTCCTTAATCATCTCCTCAGCATCAACGATATTTTGAAGAACTTGTTTGTACTCACGGTAGGCTGTTACCGTATCACGAGTTGAAGCTTCTTCTTTTGAAAGCTCCATGAAACGCTTGGTATCAGAGACCACATCAGGATCACTCAGCAATTCTCCTAATTCTTCATAACGGTCTTCTACAGCTTGTAGTTGATCATAGATATTCATTTTTTCTCCTTATTTCTCAATTGTTAGATCATAGATTGCTACTACTTCGTTCTCGGATATTTCCCCAGTTTCTTTGAATCCATAACTGAGGTAACAAGATCTTGCATGTTCATTTTCTGGCTCATAAGACAACCAAAGTTTATTGCTTAAACCTGCTGGCGCTGTCCGAACATAGTCTAGCACTTTATCCATAATTGGTTTAAAATATCCTTGATTTTGAAAATTCTTATCAATCATAAAACGAAATAGTAAATAATTTCCACTACTAATTCCGATCTTTTTATCATAAGCTATCATCACAAAACCTATGATTTCATCATTATCATAAACTGCCAATGGAGCCACAAAATCTCCATTTTTAGTGTAGACATATGCTTCAGCTAAACTAATCGCGTTGGTTGCAATGAATTGTTTTTGATATTCCTTGACATCCAAATTCAAAACATCAAAATAATTTCCCATTGTAACATCTCTTAGTTCAATTGTCATAGCTTTGCTCCTTATTAGATGATATCATTGGCGCAAAATAATGTTTACGGCAAACCGAGATATAGGTTTCATTGCCACCTATTTGGATCTGTTCACCATCATAAACGGGCAGTCCATCCTGAGTTCGCAAGACCATGGTCGCCTTTTTCTTACAGTACTGACAGATGGTCTTGATTTCGTCAATCTTATCTGCTAAAAGCAAGAGATACTTGGAACCTTCGAACAGTTCGTTACGAAAGTCATTTTTTAAACCAAAAGCCATGACGGGTATGTCTAACTCATCAACAACACGAGCTAGGTCGTAAACATGGTGACGTTTGAGAAACTGAGCCTCATCAACCAATACACAGTAAGGTTTTTCTGGTAGGTCTCGGATATAGCCGAAGATATCCGTCGTTTCCTCAATCGCAATAGCAGGGCGCTTCATACCGATTCGACTCGACACATAGCCAACACCGTCACGCGTATCCAGAGCCGAGGTCATAATCACAATACCTTTTCCTTGCTCCTCATAGTTATAGGCCACCTTGAGAATCTCAATGGTCTTACCAGAGTTCATGGTCCCATAACGATAATACAACTGTGCCATGCTTCTTACTTCACGTCCATTTCTAAATTTTTGCTACATTCTAGTATATCATAATTTTCTTAAGCTTTAAACGGCAAAATGTGGTAAAATAGAAGAAATCAAAACTAGTGGAGGAAGCTATTATGCCATTTGTACGCATCGATTTATTTGAAGGACGCACGCTCGAGCAAAAGAAAGCTCTTGCTAAAGAAGTCACGGAAGCGGTTGTCCGCAACACTGGAGCACCTCAATCTGCTGTCCATGTCATCATCAACGACATGCCAGAAGGAACTTATTTCCCACAAGGAGAAATGCGCACCAAATAAGCTAGCTTAAGCAGAAATGCTTAGGCTTTTTCAATCTCCAAGTAGCATCCATTGAAGAAATAGTCCAAATTTGTTACAATTTGAAAAGAAACTTGGAATATTCCAAGAAAAGAGCAATTAATTAAAGGAAACATTATGATTACACGTGAATTTGATACCATCGCTGCTATCTCTACTCCACTAGGCGAAGGGGCCATTGGTATTGTCCGCCTAAGCGGAACAGATAGTTTTGCGATTGCGCAAAAGATTTTTAAAGGAAAAGACTTGAGCAAGGTTTCTAGCCACACTCTTAACTACGGTCACATTGTTGACCCTCAGACAGGGAAGGTCATGGACGAGGTTATGGTTGGAGCTATGAAGTCTCCAAAGACCTTCACTCGTGAGGATATTATCGAGATTAACACCCACGGTGGGATTGCAGTGACCAATGAAATTCTCCAACTGGCTATCCGTGAAGGAGCTCGGTTGGCAGAACCCGGTGAATTTACCAAGCGCGCCTTTCTAAACGGTCGTGTGGATTTGACACAGGCTGAAGCGGTAATGGATATCATCCGTGCCAAGACAGACAAGGCTATGAACATTGCAGTTAAGCAATTAGACGGCTCCCTTTCTGACCTCATTAACAATACCCGTCAAGAAATCCTCAATACACTTGCCCAAGTCGAGGTTAATATTGATTATCCTGAGTATGACGATGTTGAGGAAGCTACTACTGCCGTAGTTCGCGAGAAGACTATTGAGTTTGAGCAATTGCTAACCAATCTCCTTCGAACAGCCCGACGTGGTAAAATCCTCCGTGAAGGAATTTCCACTGCCATCATCGGACGACCCAACGTTGGAAAATCCAGCCTTCTCAACAACCTCTTGCGTGAAGACAAGGCAATCGTAACCGACATCGCCGGTACCACCCGTGATGTCATCGAAGAATACGTCAACATCAATGGTGTACCTCTCAAATTGATTGATACAGCCGGTATTCGTGAAACAGATGACATTGTAGAACAAATCGGTGTTGAGCGTTCGAAAAAAGCCCTCAAAGAAGCTGACTTGGTACTACTAGTATTAAATGCCAGTGAACCACTGACCGCCCAAGATCGTCAACTCTTAGAAATCAGCCAAGATACTAATCGCATTATTCTACTTAATAAAACTGACCTACCTGAAGCGATCGAAACTTCGGAACTCCCTGAAGACCTTATTCGTATCTCAGTCCTTAAAAACCAAAACATCGATAAGATTGAAGAGCGTATCAATAACCTCTTCTTTGAAAATGCTGGTTTGGTTGAACAAGATGCTACTTATCTATCTAATGCTCGTCACATTTCCCTAATTGAAAAGGCAGTTGAAAGCCTACAAGCTGTTAACCAAGGTCTTGAACTCGGTATGCCAGTTGACTTGCTTCAAGTTGACTTGACTCGTACTTGGGAAATCCTCGGAGAAATCACAGGTGATGCTGCTCCCGATGAACTCATTACACAACTCTTTAGCCAATTCTGTTTAGGAAAATAAGAAAAATCCATGATCCTTCTTGCGGTCATGGATTTTATAGTATCTATTAGTAATCTGGTCTTAAAACACCTGTTACAGTTGCCTTAGTTGCTTCGTAGTCACCATCTACAACAACCTTGATAATGCGTTTGGCATCTTCTTCTGGTGCTGGAACTAGAGGTAAACGAGTTGGTCCAGCTTCAAATCCCATGTAGTTCAGAACTGCCTTAACAGGTGCAGGACTTGGATAAGAGAAGAGGGCATTGACTTTAGGAATGAATTTACGCTGAATAGCTGCAGCTTTCTTCATATCGCTTTCTGCAATGGCAGTAAACATCTCATGCATCTCATCCCCATTTGTATGGGATGCAACAGAAATAACCCCATCTGCACCAAGGTTCATGGCATGGAAAGCATCTCCATCCTCACCAGTATAGACCAAGAACTCTTCTGGCTTGTGCTCAATCAAGTAAGCCATATTGGCCAAGCTGGTACATTCTTTAACACCGATGATATTTGGATGGTCAGCCAAGCAAAGCATGGTTTCTGGAGTCAACTCGACAACTACACGCCCTGGAATGTTATAGATAATAATTGGTAGGTCAGAAGCATCTGCAATGGCCTTAAAGTGCTGGTACATTCCTTCTTGAGAAGGCTTGTTGTAGTAAGGTACGATAGCAAGCCCAGCTGCGAAACCACCAAATTCTGCTACTTCTTTGACAAACTCGATAGAGTCACGCGTATCATTGGTACCCACACCCGCAATCAAAGGAACACGTCCATTGACAACTTTCTGTACAGCTGCAAAGAGTTCCAACTCTTCATCGTGGGTCAAGGTTGGACTCTCAGCAGTCGTTCCCGCAAGAAGAATTCCATCCGTATGATGAGCCAATAAATGTTCAATCAAGGCTGGAATAGCATCAAAATTGATGGAACCATCCTCGTGGAAGGGAGTAATAAAGGCTGTGATGATTTTACACTCTTTTAAATCTTTATAAGACATGAGAAACACCTCTCTATTTCAAAGAAGGAGTTCATCTGAACTCCTAAACAATATGACTATTTTAATTCAAATTTCAATTCGGACGTTGGACGAACCAATCCACGTTCATGAAGAGTTTCTGCAATCTGAACTGAGTTCCAAGCAGCACCTTTGAGAAGATTATCTGAAACAACCCACATGTGAATTCCTTTTTCAGCATCCAAGTCTTTACGGATACGACCTACGAAGGTATCACGTGAACCAACTGCATTGATGGCTTGCGGATAGATTTGATGAGCTACATCATCTTCAAGAACAGCACCTGGGAAGGCTGCGATAGCTGCTTTGACTTCTTCAATTGGAGCCACTTCTTTTGTTTCGATATAAACTGACTCAGAGTGAGCTGACAAGACTGGAATACGCACACATGTTGCAGATACTGCGATGCTATCATCTTCCATGATTTTCTTAGTTTCCTTAGTCATCTTCATCTCTTCGTAAGTATAATCATTGTCTGTGAAGACATCGATTTGTGGAAGAGCGTTAAAGGCGATAGGATAGTGTTTCTTGTCACCGCCTGAAGGTAAGATTTCCGCATGCAAATCACGTGGTTTCACACCATCATTCAAAACTTCACGAAGTTCACGTTGTGTCTCAAGAATCGCTCCCATACCAGCACCTGAAACGGCTTGGTAAGTTGAAACGATGATACGATCCAAGCCCCATTTTTGGCGAACAGGCTCAAGAGCCACCATCATTTGGATTGTTGAACAGTTAGGGCAGGCAATGATACCGTTGTGGGCATCAAGTGCATGAGCATTGACCTCTGGAACAACCAAAGGAACATCTGGATTTTGACGGAAGTAAGATGTATTATCTACTACTACCGCTCCAGCTTTAACTGCGTATGGTGCATATTTAGCTGATGTAGAACCACCTGCTGAAAAGAGAGCAATATCAACTCCTTCAAAAGCTGTTTCAGTCGTTTCTTCAATCGTAATATCTTGATCTTTAAATTTCAATGTTTTGCCTGCTGAACGTGCAGAAGCAAGTAAACGAATTTTATCAATTGGAAGTGTTGATTCTTCCAACATTTTTATCATCTGAGCACCGACAGCACCTGTCGCGCCAACTACAGCAACTGTATATCCCATAAGTAACCTCTTTCGGAATTTTCTAAAAATTTCTATAATAGATGTATTATACTACTTTTTCCATGAATTGCAAAGCTTTTTCATCAATTTTTGAAAAATAAAAATCCCCGGTCGTTAGACCAGGGACTAAGAGGCATCTTCATGTGATGAGCAGGTTCACACAACTCATCAAGGTCCGCTCCTGCGTTATGACCTCCTTATGCTCAATAGTAGCCCGAAGACTACCTATCGACTCATCGCATCTATTATATTACTAGATATAGTTGGTTTTGTCAACAATAAATTTTTGCAGGATAACTTTTATTATACAAAAGTCAGAATTTTTTCTCGCGAGCATAAGAAAAAACTCTTGTGTTCAAGAGTTTCCCTGTAAATATCATGCTAATTGCCGGGATTGAACCGGCGACCTCATCCTTACCATGGATGCGCTCTGCCAACTGAGCTAAATCAGCTTACTTAAAAAGTATACTATAGTTAGAAAAACTTGTCAAGTTTCCTTAGACATTTTCCATAAGAAAAAGCCAGGTAAGAGCTACCTAGCTTATCTTCTTCTATTTGCTTAAATCGATTCGACGACCAATTTTACCAATAATAATTGCTCCAATAATCAATGAGGCAAATTCACCAATTCCTGTTGTGAACCAAGTAAGGAAAAATGGTAATTGCGCTACGATATTCAACTCTGCAGCGATAGTAAACATGGAAATTGAAAAGAGGATTGAAAAGAAGAAATGATCTTTTCGAATCAATCCGTTAAAAAGGTAATCTTTGCTGTATTTTGCAAAAAGCCAAACACCTAGACTGAGGAATACTAGTGTTGATCCACCACCAACAAAGACATCTAGCAGTCCGAAGCTAAAGAAATTAGCAATCATACAACCGATGGTAATTCCGATGATGTATTTAGGATTGTAAAAAGCCATAAAGTTCATCATTTCTGAAATACGGAACTGATAAGCACCATAGCTAATGGCATTGAGAGGCGGTGTGACAGTCAAAACGACGTAGATAGCAGCAACGATTGCAATATCTGCTACGTCACGAATAGTTAATTTTTTCATCTTTTCTCCTTTGGCGGTTGTCCGCGTGTAATATGCTTGGTGAAAGAAGCTAAGCACCAAGGGTTGATTTATTCAACCTTACTAGTATAGCACAATAGTCCTCTTTATGCTATACTAAGAACATGAAAAATCATATTCAAAGTTTCTTTAAGAACGAGCTCTTGTCCTATCTCTTTTTTGGTATAGCGACTACTATTATTTCTATTCTATCCCGATTAGTCATTTATCAACTAACTCATAAAGAACTCCTTGCTACTGCCCTAGCGAATATTATCGGTATCCTCTTTGCCTTTATCACAAATGATACAATCGTGTTTAAGCAAACAAGGAAGAATCGACTTATCCGTTTATTGAAATTTTCTCTTGCTCGCCTTTCTACTTTTCTGTTAGATTTGCTCTTTACTTTTCTGTTTGTGACTCAATTTCCTCATATCATAGGGCAATTTGTAAATGAAAATCTTGATAAGATAAATGCAATTGAAACAGTTCTTGTACAATTTTTGATAATTATTCTTAATTACATTTTTAGTAAGGTATTTATTTTTAAAAAATAAAAAAATTTAAGCATATAGCTTGCAAGCATTTCTTAATTAATATATAATAAAGAGTAAAAATTTTGTAAAGGAATTATGAAAATGTTAAAAGATCTTAAAGCATTTTTGCTCCGCGGTAATGTCGTAGACCTTGCTGTCGGTGTGATCATTGCCTCTGCTTTTGGTGCTATCGTTACTTCATTTGTTAATGATATCATCACTCCACTCCTATTGAACCCAGCCTTGGAAGCTGCGAAAGTACAGAACATCGCTGAGCTTGCATGGAATGGTGTTACATATGGTAAATTCTTGAGTGCTATTATCAACTTCCTTGTTGTGGGTACTGTTCTCTTCTTCGTTATTAAAGCTATGGAAAAAGCTCAAAGCCTTACTAAAAAAGAGGAAGCTCCAGCTGCTCCAACTGAATTGGAAGTACTTCAAGAAATCAAAGCACTTCTTGAGAAAAAATAATCGATTAAAAGGATCTAGCACAAAGCTAAATCCTTTTTCTTTAGGCTCTTTGTCAACTGTAGTGGGTTGAAGAAAAGCTAAGCTCGAGAAAGGACAAATTTCGTCCTTTCTTTTTTGATATTCAGAGCGATAAAAATCCG
>JAWETZ010000023.1:0-39545 GCA_032480835.1 Streptococcus mitis | reverse complement strand
ATTTATTCTTCATGGTACAGTTGATAATCGTGTATTGACTCTTATCTTTTTGATAAAAATTTGTGTAGATACTACGATAAAGATTCTATTAAACAGAATTTTTAAGACAAGTAAGGTAATGAAAAGGAGGATATTTTCTCTTTTTGTACTAGATTTGATTATCTATATATTTTTAGGTTATGTTTTAGTGATACAAAAAGACGAATATCTGTTTTCAATTCTACTAATTTTTTCTAATTTTTCACTTCCCTTTATTAGAGAAAAAGAGTATGAGTTATTTAAAAATAAGAAGTGTGATAGATATGGTTAAATCTTAGTTCTCTTTAAAATCAAATCAGGTAGAGAAAGGATATCTTATCTAGGTAACAAAGTGTTTTAAACGCAGTCGACGATTACTGATTAGAGAACTATCCTAACCATGCAACGTTAAAGAGGAGAAATCTCATGAAACTCGTATCACCAAATAATGATGTTGCTATTGAGTAAGAAGAAATGATGTGTCTTGATGGGAAATTATCTCTACATAAAGAAGTTCTTTATTACGGTGAAATGCTACAGTAAACGTAGTTACTGCTTATTTTATGGGGAATCAAATATGTTTAAACTAAGTGATAAAGTCAGAGTGATCTCTGCTCTTTTAGGAGCAAGTTCCATATTGATTAGTATGTATCTTATACCTTTTATTAAAACTGAGAATAAATTTTGGGAGATATTTTTATTTATTTTAGGTGTATTGCTAATTGGAATTGCGTTACTAAGTCATAAAAAAATTAAATTTTGGAAGTAGCGTTAGTGAGAAGGACAGGATGATAGTATTATGATGGTTGTTTTAATTTCAGTGGTTGTGGCATTTCTGTATTATGTAAGTACAGAATATTTTAAGAATAGTTCTTTTGACTGTATACTATTTCTATCATTGCTGATTTCTCATTTGATATGGGATTACTATTTTTTGCCCCTTGAAATTTTAGTGGCATTAAGTGGAGTAAATTTGCTGTCAAGATTTTTCAAAAAAAAGAGAAGTCAATAGATTTGCTAGAGGATTATAAAGACGAAAGGTAAAATTGGGATATTTAAAATGAAACATTTTTTTGCAGGAATTGGTGAGATTCATTTTTATTATATCTAAGCATGTCTACTAGTCCAATTATTGGACTAGTGATTGGATATACTAAAATAAATCTAATAAATTCTATTATTATAGCTCTTGGTATGATATTGGCATTAATTTTGGTATTATCAAGAGTGTATAGAAAATATTTTTATAGAGACGATAATGACTAAAGTTTTTATCAATAAAACCAGTGGTTGGTAGATTATCATCCTCTTCCTTGTCTTCTCTAACCAAGCATGTTATAATGAATACTGCTCAAGCGACCTTCAATCGTGAAGCACACACGACCTTCAATCGTGAATAAACGAATAGATGGGAGACTTACCATGAGTGATAACTCTAAAACACGTGTTGTCGTGGGGATGAGTGGTGGTGTTGATTCGTCGGTGACGGCTCTTCTTCTCAAGGAGCAGGGCTACGATGTGATCGGTATCTTCATGAAGAACTGGGACGACACAGATGAAAACGGCGTCTGTACGGCGACCGAAGATTACAAGGATGTGGCTGCGGTGGCAGACCAGATTGGCATTCCCTACTACTCTGTCAATTTTGAAAAAGAGTACTGGGATCGCGTTTTTGAGTATTTCCTAGCGGAATACCGTGCAGGGCGCACGCCAAATCCAGATGTTATGTGCAACAAGGAAATCAAGTTCAAGGCCTTTTTGGACTATGCCATGACCTTGGGGGCAGACTATGTAGCGACTGGGCATTATGCCCGAGTGGCGCGTGATGAGGATGGCATCGTTCACATGCTTCGTGGCGTGGACAATGGCAAGGATCAGACCTATTTCCTCAGCCAACTTTCTCAAGAACAGCTCCAAAAAACCATGTTCCCATTGGGACATTTGGAAAAGCCTGAAGTTCGCAGACTAGCAGAAGAAGCAGGCCTTGCGACTGCCAAGAAGAAAGACTCGACAGGGATTTGCTTTATCGGAGAAAAGAACTTTAAAAACTTCCTCAGCAACTACCTACCAGCTCAGCTTGGTCGCATGATGACTGTGGATGGTCGCGATATGGGCGAGCATGCAGGCCTTATGTATTATACAATTGGTCAGCGTGGCGGACTCGGTATCGGTGGACAACACGGCGGTGACAATGCCCCTTGGTTCGTTGTCGGAAAAGACCTAAGCAAGAATATCCTCTATGTAGGCCAAGGTTTCTATCATGATTCGCTCATGTCAACCAGCCTAGAGGCTAGCCAAGTCCACTTTACTCGTGAGATGCCAGAGGAGTTTACGCTCGAATGTACGGCTAAATTCCGCTACCGTCAGCCTGATTCTAAGGTGACCGTCCATGTTAAAGGAGATAAGGCAGAGGTCATCTTTGCGGAGCCACAGCGTGCGATCACACCAGGACAGGCCGTTGTCTTTTACGATGGTGAAGAATGTCTCGGTGGTGGCTTGATTGACAATGCTTATCGAGATGGACAAGTTTGTCAGTACATTTAGATTGACAAATTTTCTCAATTTGCTACAATAATAAAAGCAATAGAAATGATGGTCAAAGCTCATAGATGTTGCAGGCTTTTTTGTCCTGCACTTCTTTGGAGTTTTGACTGTTTTTGTGTCGTTTAGAGGAAAGGACAAAAATGACTCAACAAGACTTTCGGACAAAAGTAGACAATACGGTTTTTGGTGTTCGGGCGACAGCCTTGATTCTCCAAAATCGCAAGCTCCTAGTCACTAAAGCCAAGGGCAAGTATTATACTATTGGCGGTGCGATTCAAGTCAATGAAAGCACGGAAGACGCGGTAGTCCGTGAAGTGAGGGAAGAACTGGGTGTAAAAGCTCAAGCTGGGCAACTAGCTTTCGTGGTTGAAAATCGTTTTGAACAGGACGGTGTTTCCTATCACAACATCGAGTTTCATTATCTGGTGGACTTGCTTGAAGATGCCCCATTGACCATGCAGGAAGATGAAAAATCGCAGCCCTGTGAGTGGATTGACTTGGACAAGCTTAAGGGTATCAATCTAGTTCCAGCCTTTTTAAAAACGGCCCTGCCAGATTGGGACGGCCAACTAAGACACATTCATCTTGAGGAATAGGAGAGAAACATGACATATAATTTTACTGAAGAATACGATATTATTGTAATCGGTGCAGGACACGCTGGGGTCGAGGCTTCCTTGGCCGCTAGCCGTATGGGTTGTAAGGTCTTGCTTGCGACCATCAACATTGAAATGCTGGCTTTTATGCCTTGTAATCCCTCTATCGGTGGTTCTGCCAAAGGGATTGTCGTGCGTGAAGTCGATGCCCTCGGTGGCGAGATGGCCAAGACCATTGACAAGACTTATATCCAGATGAAGATGCTCAACACAGGGAAGGGGCCAGCTGTTCGTGCCCTTCGTGCGCAGGCTGACAAGGAGCTTTACTCTAAGGAAATGCGCAAGACGGTTGAAAATCAAGAGAATCTGACCCTTCGTCAGACCATGATTGATGAGATTTTGGTGGAAGATGGAAAGGTTGTCGGTGTTCGTACAGCAACTCATCAAGAATATGCTGCTAAGGCTGTTATTGTGACCACAGGGACTGCCCTCCGTGGGGAAATTATCATCGGAGACCTCAAGTACTCATCAGGTCCTAACCACAGCTTGGCTTCTATTAACCTTGCTGACAATCTCAAGGAACTGGGCCTCGAAATCGGTCGTTTCAAGACAGGAACCCCTCCACGTGTCAAGGCTTCTTCAATCAACTACGATGTAACTGAGATTCAGCCAGGAGATGAAGCGCCAAATCACTTCTCTTATACCTCGCGAGATGAGGATTATGTCAAGGACCAAGTTCCATGCTGGTTGACCTATACCAACGGTACCAGTCATGAGATTATCCAAAACAACCTCCACCGTGCGCCTATGTTTACAGGTGTGGTCAAGGGAGTGGGCCCTCGTTACTGTCCGTCGATTGAGGATAAGATTGTGCGCTTTGCGGACAAGGAACGTCATCAACTTTTCCTTGAGCCAGAAGGGCGCAATACAGAGGAAGTTTATGTCCAAGGACTTTCAACCAGTCTGCCTGAGGATGTCCAACGTGACTTGGTTCATTCCATCAAAGGTTTGGAAAATGCTGAGATGATGCGAACTGGTTATGCCATTGAGTACGACATGGTCTTGCCACACCAGTTGCGTGCGACTCTGGAAACTAAGAAAATCTCAGGTCTTTTCACTGCTGGTCAGACAAACGGAACGTCAGGTTACGAAGAAGCAGCAGGTCAAGGGATTATCGCTGGCATCAATGCGGCTCTGAAAATCCAAGGCAAGCCTGAGTTGATTTTGAAGCGCAGTGATGGTTATATCGGGGTGATGATTGATGACTTGGTGACCAAGGGAACTATTGAACCTTACCGTCTCTTGACCAGTCGTGCTGAATACCGTCTCATTCTCCGTCATGACAATGCCGATATGCGTTTGACTGAGATGGGACGCGAGATTGGACTTGTGGATGATGAACGTTGGGCTCGCTTTGAAATCAAGAAAAATCAATTTGACAATGAGATGAAGCGTCTCGACAGTATCAAACTCAAGCCAGTCAAGGAAACCAATGCTAAGGTTGAGGAGATGGGCTTCAAGCCGTTGACAGATGCGGTGACAGCCAAGGAATTCCTTCGCCGTCCAGAAGTTTCTTACCAAGATGTGGTGGCCTTCATCGGACCAGCTGCAGAGGACTTGGATGACAAGATTATCGAATTGATTGAAACTGAAATCAAGTATGAAGGCTATATTTCCAAAGCCATGGATCAGGTTGCCAAGATGAAGCGCATGGAAGAAAAACGTATTCCAGCCAATATTGATTGGGATGATATTGATTCTATCGCAACAGAAGCTCGCCAGAAGTTCAAACTTATCAATCCGGAAACTATAGGCCAAGCCAGCCGTATTTCGGGAGTAAACCCAGCAGATATTTCTATTTTGATGGTGTATCTGGAAGGTAAAAATCGTAGTATTTCTAAAAATCAAGAAAAGAAAGCATAGAGAAAAACAGCTCCGAAAATAGGGGCTGTTTTCTTGCTTTATTCTTCATCTGGTGTGAGGATCATCGGGATGATAATCGGTTCACGTTCTGTATTTTCATAGAGGAAGGGGCGAATAGCGTTGACAATGGCACCATTGACAGATTGCACGCTAGCATCCTTGTTTTTCAGTGCGATACGAATGGCATTGAAGAGGATACGCTGGCTTTGGCGAATCAAGTCACCCGATTCTCTCATGTAGACAAAGCCTCGGCTGAGGATGTCTGGGCCAGACAGAATCATCTGAGACTTGAAGTCAACAGTTGCGACTGCCAGAACGACACCGTCTTCAGATAGATCACGACGGTCTTTGAGGACAGCAGCACCGATTTCACCGATACGATTTCCATCGACATAGATATCTTGGGCGTTGAAATGGCCTGCGATACGAGCTGAGTCAGCAGTAAGGGCAAGCACATCACCATTGCTCATGATAAAGATATTGTCCTTCTCAACACCAGTGTCCACCGCTAGCCCAGCGTGGACTTTTTGCATGCGGTATTCACCGTGGACAGGCATGAAGTATTTTGGCTTAATCAAGCGGAGCATAAGTTTTTGCTCTTGCTGGCCACCGTGTCCAGATGTATGGATATTGTTAACCTTGCCGTGGATAACTTCGACACCAGCTTCAGAAATGATGTTAATCAATTTATTGACGCTAGTGGTATTTCCAGGGATTGGGCTAGAAGAGAAGATAACCGTATCACCAGGTTGGAGTTGCACCTGACGGTGGGTTCCGTTGGCGATACGAGAGAGGGCTGCCATCGGCTCCCCCTGACTACCTGTACAGAGGATCAGAACTTCGCCTGCAGGGTAGTCTTTGATTTCATTTGGCTCGATAAAGGTTCCCTTAGGAGCTTTAATGTATCCAAGGTCGATTCCGTTGACAATGGCCTTTTCCATCGAACGTCCAAAGACCGCAATCTTGCGTCCAGTCTTAACAGCAGCTTCAGTTGCTTGCTGGAGACGGAAGATATTTGAGGCAAAGGATGCAAAGATGATACGTCCTTCGATGCCTTGGATAATTTTCATGATAGACTGACCAACGACTTTTTCAGAGTTGGTAAAGGTTGGCACTTCCGCATTTGTCGAGTCAGATAGGAGACAGAGTACGCCTTCTTCCCCAAGGGCAGCCATACGGTGCAAGTCCGCAGGTTCTCCAACTGGAGTGAAGTCGAACTTGAAGTCGCCTGTACAGACGATTTTTCCTTGAGGAGTATGAATGACAATCCCTAAAGGCTCTGGAATAGAGTGAGTGGTTCTAAAGAAAGTTGCCTTGAGATTTTTAAAGGTCAACTCAGTGTTGTGGTTGATTTCGTAAAGTTTGGCGTTGCGCAAAAGGCCGTGTTCTTCGAGTTTCCCACGGATTAAAGCCAAGGCAAGCGGTCCAGCATAGATAGGGACATTTGCTTGCTTAAGCAGGAAAGGAATCCCACCGATGTGGTCCTCGTGTCCGTGGGTAATCAAAACAGCCTTGACGCGGTCGATATTGTCCACGATGTAAGAGTAGTCAGGAATGACGTAGTCGATACCTAGCAAGTCATCTTCTGGGAATTTAATCCCAGCATCGACGATAATAATCTCATCTTGGTATTCAATCCCATATGTGTTTTTCCCGATTTCTCCCAGACCACCGATGGCAAAAACGCCGACTTCTTCAGGTTTAAGAGTATAGGCCATATTAGAACTCCGTGATTTCGAAGGCGCCAGTTTCTTTTTCGTAATCTAGCAATTTGTCAGACAAGAGTTCGATATACTCGATATTGTACTCTGGGCGATTTTCTTCGACAAGTTGACGAGCAGCGATACGGCCCTCAAGTTCTGAGTTGGCATCGATGTCTAGGTAAAGTGCGCGTGTTGTTTCACGACGTGGGCTACGTTCTTTTGTTTCTTGATAAAAAACTTTGTAAATCATATAGTTCCTTTCTATTTACAGGTCAGCTTATTCCAAACTTTTAGCAGATATTTGCTTGATTTCATTCCATTTTTTGTCTAGATTGACCTTGATTCGTTACAATTATTTCAATTATACCACAAAATGAAAAATTAGTAAAAGATGGGAACGAGAAAGTCATATAAGTACTCAAAGGTAAGCGTTTGCAAAAATAAAGAAAATATGTTATCTTGATAATGGAAGTGGAATTTATCGTTTGTCATAATTCCCTATAGTTTTTAAGTCAAGGAGGTTGCCCTATGTATAACTTATTTTCTTTTGCTATCGGAGTTCGCTTGGTAGCTTTTATCATTTTTGTTGCTTGTGTTTATGGAGGGAATCTTCTATTTGCCAAACTGGAACAACGACAAACCAAGTTCTTGTGGAAGATTACCTTTGTGACTCTCTACTCGCTTTTTCTCCTCCTCGTGACCTATGTCGTTTGGTTTGTATTTTACTTTGGATTAAATGCTTAGATGCCCTGCTCATGCTGGGGCATTTTTGTTTGGGAATAAAGAAAATTCCCATGTGCCAGCTTTTGTAGTATAATAGTAAGCAGACAAAAAGATAGGAATGTGTTATGAAAGTATTAGCTTTTGATACGTCCAGCAAGGCTCTTTCTCTCGCTATTTTAGAGGACAAGCAGGTTCTTGCCGAGACGACGATTAATATTAAGAAAAATCACAGTATTACCCTTATGCCTGCCATCGATTTTTTGATGGCAAGTTTAGATTGGACACCCAAGGACTTGGACCGAATCGTGGTGGCGGAAGGGCCGGGTAGCTACACAGGCTTGCGAATCGCGGTAGCAACTGCCAAGACACTTGCTCATACTCTGAACATTGAGTTAGTCGGTATGTCTAGCCTCTTGGCTCTGGTGCCATACCAACAGGAAGGCTTGTTTGTCCCTTTAATGGATGCGCGTCGCAACAATGTTTATGCAGGATTTTATGAAAATGCCAAACCTGTCATGCCAGAAGCGCACCTGCCTTTTGAGCGAGTGATTGAGTTAATCAAGGGTGCTAGTCAGGTAACCTTCGTCGGAGAAGTTGGCACCTTTGTGGAGCAGATTCAAGAACACTTGCCAAGGACTAATTTCAAAGAAACCTTGCCTAATGCAGCCAATCTTGCTCTTTTGGCTTGGGACAAGGAAAAAGACTCCTTGCACGACTTTGTGCCGAATTATCTCAAACGAGTTGAGGCTGAGGAAAACTGGCTTAAGAACCATACAGAGTCTGGTGAGTCTTACATTAAACGCCTATGATAGAAATCAAACGAATCCAACAGCAACCTGACCTGGTTCAAGCCATCTACGCTGTCATGGCAGCTGTTTACCCAGTCAGTCCTTGGACGCTGGAACAAATCCAAGCAGACCTTTCCCAAGACCAGACTTGGTATACTCTGGCTTATGATGGGGCAGAGGTGATTGGATTTTTAGCTGTTCAGGAGAATCTTTTTGAAGCAGAAGTCCTGCAAATCGCTGTCAAAGGAGCCTATCAGGGTCAGGGGATTGCTTCGGCCTTGTTTGCGACATTGCCGGCAGATAAGGAGATTTTCCTCGAAGTCAGAAAGTCAAATCAACGAGCGCAAGCATTTTACAAGAAAGAAAAGATGGCAGTCATCGCTGAGCGAAAGGCCTACTACCATGACCCAGTCGAGGACGCCATCATCATGAAGAGAGAAATAGATGAAGGATAGATATATTTTAGCATTTGAGACATCCTGTGATGAGACCAGTGTCGCCGTCTTGAAAAACGACGATGAGCTCTTGTCCAATGTCATTGCTAGTCAAATTGAGAGTCACAAACGTTTTGGGGGCGTAGTGCCAGAAGTAGCCAGTCGCCACCATGTCGAGGTCATTACAGCCTGTATCGAGGAGGCGCTAGCAGAAGCAGAGATTACCGAAGACGATGTAACAGCTGTGGCGGTCACCTATGGACCGGGCTTGGTCGGAGCCTTACTAGTCGGTTTGTCAGCTGCCAAGGCCTTTGCTTGGGCACATGGGCTTCCGCTGATTCCCGTTAACCACATGGCTGGCCACCTCATGGCAGCTCAGAGCGTGGAGCCTTTGGAGTTCCCCTTGTTAGCACTTTTAGTAAGTGGTGGGCACACAGAGTTGGTCTATGTTTCTGAGGCTGGTGATTACAAGATTGTTGGGGAAACGCGAGATGATGCGGTTGGTGAGGCCTATGATAAGGTCGGCCGTGTCATGGGCTTGACCTATCCTGCAGGTCGCGAGATTGACGAGTTGGCTCATCAGGGGCAAGATATTTATGATTTTCCACGTGCCATGATTAAGGAAGATAATCTGGAGTTCTCCTTCTCAGGTTTGAAATCTGCCTTTATCAACCTTCACCACAATGCCGAGCAAAAGGGAGAGAGCTTGTTAACAGAGGACTTGTGTGCGTCCTTCCAAGCGGCAGTTATGGATATTCTCATGGCTAAAACCAAGAAAGCCTTGGAAAAATATCCTGTTAAAACCCTGGTTGTGGCAGGTGGCGTGGCAGCCAATAAAGGCCTCAGAGAACGCCTAGCAGCTGAAATCACAGATGTCAAGGTCATCATCCCACCTCTGCGCCTTTGCGGAGACAATGCAGGTATGATTGCCTATGCCAGCGTCAGCGAGTGGAACAAAGAAAACTTTGCAAGCTTGGATCTCAATGCTAAACCAAGTCTTGCTTTTGATACCATGGAATAAAGAGTCAGCTTAGGGCTGGCTTTTTTACTTGCTTAAATGTCAGAATATTTTGACAAATGATTGTAAATAATGATATACTATATAAAAAATAGGAGGTGGCCAGATGATTGAGAGAATAGAATTGGGAGAATTTTACAAGGAATTGCGCTTGGCTAGAAAGCTCAAGCAGTCAGATGTGGCTTGTGCTGGACTAACAGCCTCTCAGTTGTCCAAGTTTGAACTAGGACAGTCTATGCTATCTGCGGACAAGCTAATCCTAGCTATTCAAGGAATCAATGTGACCTTTGATGAGTTTGGGCACAAACTCAACAACTATCAAGAATCTCCACATATGCGATTTGGCAGAAAGGTTGTGGATCGCTTTGCCCACCAAGATATCGCTGGCTTAGAGCAACTGTTGGAGAAAATCAAGCAAGAACAGATGGCAGAGACCTATCGTCGTTTGAATGCCATTGTGATTAAAGATGCTATCCATTCCTTAGATAAAAGCTATCCGCTAGCAGAGGAGGATAGCGAGTTTTTAACTACCTACCTCTACGCTATTGAGTCTTGGACCTGGTTTGAACTCTATATATTCTGTAATACCATGCCTTTCTTGAGCAATCAAGATTTGATATTTTTATCAACCACTTTACTTGAGAAATCTAAGGAATTTAAAGAGTTGGTACATAATAGACTGTATATGAAAAGTGGATTTCTGAATATTATATCAGAGCTCATGGAGCGCAAACTTTTCTCTTACATCCCAATCTTTGAAGCTGAGCTGGAGAGTATGCTTCGTCCATACGATGTTTTTGAAAAAGTATTGAGGCAATTTTTAAAGAAAATGAGTATTTTCCTTCAAACCAAAGGAAACAATCAAAAAGAGATTGAACACTTTATCCAATCTCTGCAAGTATTAGAAAATCCACAATTAACAGCCCTCTTCGCATTGCGTTTTCAGCAATACAAAGAACTTATCGATTAGTTAGAAACGGGAAAATGATAATAATCTCAGCAACGATTGTCAATAATGTTAAAATTTGTTTTTTCATAGTTGCTCCACTCCTTAATTAGTGATAACTTTATTATACCAGTGAAATAATCAAATATACCAAAATCGCAAATCTGAAATTTTTATAAGCAAAAATGTCAAATATGCGATTTTTTAAAATAAGCCAATTTTCGTGTTATACTATCTTTATTTCATAGTATAGGAGAAAATAGAATGAAAAAGATAATCTCACGCTACTACTTGTTTATAGCTTTTCTACTAGTTATTGCTGACCAGAAGTTCAGTGGTCTAGTTTTACGCAGCAACCTTGTTACTGGTCTATCTGACTTTGCCTACTATTTGTCGGATATGATGTTGAATTTTCTTGTAGTTCTTCTTGCTTTTTTTGCTATGACTAAGTCAGGGAGATGGCAACAAATCAATAGTAGAAAGTTTAAAGGGTCCTATCTTTTCTATTCTTTTCTAGCTCTTCTTGCTTTTGTTATTTGGAATTTTGTTACATTTTTTATTTTTCCACCTACTCGAAATGAAATTTCTTATCAACATGCTGCTCCTACTTTTACAGGAGCTACGGCATTTTTGATGTATTTTTTTATCCTGTGATTGCAGGCCCCATTTTTGAAGAGATGATTTATCGTGGATTAGTGATGACTGCTCTGGAAAAAGGGAAGAAATGGGGACTGGATGTACTCGGATCAGCTATATTATTTGGAATCTTGCACATTAGTAGTCATGGTTGGGTCTTGACAGACTTTGTCTACTATATGGGTGGCGGCCTTATATTTGCAGTCTTATTTAGAGTAACAAAGTCAATTTATTGGCCTATTGGATTGCATATAGTCTACAATGGCATTGGTCAGCTTTTGATGTTACTGTAATTTTGGTTGTTAGTAGTATCGTGGTCTATCCTTGGGGAAAGATTCCCATTTGAATTCAAAAAGGAGTTGTGATGAAAGTATTTCTTCAAAATAGAGATTTTAGGCAATTAACCATCAACCAGTGGATTTCAACGGTTGGGGATACGATTTTTTATCTGGCCTTTTTGAATTATGTGGCAGATGCATCTTTTGCCCCTTTGGCGATTTTACTGATCACGATTTCAGAAACCCTTCCTCAAGTTCTGCAAATCTTTCTGGGAGTTTTGGCGGATTTTCAACATCATCGTGTCCTAAAATATACAATGATTAGTTTTGCAAAATTTTTGCTTTACTCTATCGTTTCTTTATCACTTTCAGGGCAGTCCTTTTCCTTGTTATTAGTAGCATTTATTTGTCTGATTAACCTCTTATCTGACACATTGAGTTATTTTTCAGGCGCCATGCTCACTCCGATTTTCATTAGAATTATTGGGCAAGACCATCTGGCAGAAGCTATTGGATTTAAACAGTCAACTGTTAGTTTAGTGAAAACAATCAGTAATATTCTAGGAGGAGTCTTACTAGGTATTCTATCTATCCAGTCTATTTCCTTACTGAATGCTCTGACCTTTTTAATCGCATTTTTAGGTATTCTTTTCATAAAAACAGACCTCTTGAAAGTAGAAAAAACGATTAGCTATCAAGAAGGACTCTCTGTAAAATCCTTTTGCCAGCATCTGCTCCAATCATCAAAATTGATATGGAATATGAATAAGGTGCTCTTGGTTTTGTTTATTATCTCTATTAGTCAAGCAGTGATAAATGTTACAGTTCCTGTTTCTACTCTGTTTTTGAGGAATCAGCCCTTTTTGAATTTACAAACAGGTCAATCTCTTGCCTTGTTATCCACCCTTGAATTGTCAGCCCTTATTGTCGGAAGCCTTGTGAGTGGCTATCTGAAGAATACAATCTCCATAAAACTAGCCCTATATGCCTCGCTTATTATCCAATTACTCCTTTTAGTTGGCTTTGTGGCAGTTCGTTTTGACTGGATTCTTATCTTTAGTGCCTTGGATGCCTTTTTCGCAGGTATCCTCTCTCCTCGATTACAGGAACTCATTTTTAAACAAATACCTGAGGAGTCAATGGGAGCAGTTCAATCCTCTATCGGCGCCATTACAGTTGTTTTACCTAGCTTATTTACAATAGCTTTGGTAACCATTGCTACTAGCTTTGGAACTCTGGCAGTTAGCTTTGTTTTATTGCTATTTCTTCTAGCTGCCTTTATCATACTCTTGAATATCCGTGAAAACATTTAGCGAAGAATGTGTATATTATATGTTTGAGACTGGATTCCAGTCTGTTTATGATGGCTACAATCAGCAGACTGTTAAATTTTTGAGAAAGTTGCTTGACATTTTAGACCAATCGGTTTATAGTTAAAAAATGTAGAGGTAAATACATGAGAAAAGAAGAAAAAACAAGACTACGAAGAGAGAAAATCATTACCGCTGCTTTGTTTGAATTTGCTACAAAAGGCTATCAAGGTTTTGTCATCAATGAACTTTGTAAAGTGGATGGTATTGCCAAAGGAGTTTTGTATCATAATTTTTCAGGGAAATCAGACCTCTATCTAACTTGGTTTCAGGATATGAACATCAATTATCACAGGTTTTGGATATGATGATTTATGGAATACTAGAGGAAGATTCCTCTAAAAAAGGAGAAAAATAATGTCGAAAATTTGGAAATGGTTGTTACTAATTGCGGGTATTTTTGCAGTTTTTGCAGGTTTTAATATGTTTGCACATCCTCTTATTAGCTTGGCTTCCATGACTTTCTTGTTTGCACTTGTATTTGCAGTTCAAGGGATTTCTGAGATTGTACAATACTTCAAATCAGAAGAAAAGCATGGCTGGAATTTATTTGGAGGAATTGTTACCCTCATCCTCGCTCTTACCTTATTCTCAGGTAGCTTTATTGAAATGGTAACATTTGTACCATTTATCATTTCTTTATGGGCCTTGACAAATGGTATTACAAAAACTATCGTTGGTTTCAAGGTTCGTAAGACGGATAAATCGGTAGGTACCCCTCTAGTTTGGATGGGGATTTTAGGAATCGTAGCAGGTTTAATCATGATGGGACACCAATTGATGACCGGTCTCTATATTAGTTACACCATTGCCTTTGTCTTTATTTATCAAGGTATTGTGGCAATTGTTCAATTCTTCAAGATTAAATAAGAATAAAATGGAGTCTGTCTGATTACAATCAGCAGACTTTTTTCTCTTTCCTGAATGTGTTATAATAGTCCATGCTGTGGCTGGAACTGATTCAGCCCATTTATTAAGACGATATGAGGAGAAAGATGAAAGAAAAAGGATTTTGGGAGGGGGCGCAGGCAGCCATGCCAACAGCCCTTGGTTATGTCAGTATCGGCCTGGCCTGTGGGATTATCGGTGCGCCCTATGTGACACCTGTTGAGATGGGCTTGATGAGCCTCTTTGTTTATGCTGGGAGCGCCCAGTTTGCCATGTTGGCCTTGATTGCGGTTCAGGCGCCCGTGGCAGCTATTGCTATGACGGTCTTTTTGATTAATTTGCGTCTCTTTTTGCTGAGCTTACACGCATCGACCTATTTCCGTCATACCAGTCTCTGGCACAATATCGGTATGTCTAGTATCTTGACGGATGAGACTTATGGTGTATTGATGGGAGAATTAGCCCATACAGACAAGGTCAATCCTATGTGGATGCACGGAAACAATCTCAACAGCTATGTGGCTTGGTTTGTGGGAACAGTAGTCGGAACGGCTCTGGGTGGTCTGCTGCCAAATCCAGAGATCTTTGGTTTAGATTTTGCTCTTGTTGGGATGTTCATCGGAATTTTTGCTTCGCAATTCCAGATTATGCAAAGACGGATTCCTGTCCGCAATCTGCTTATTATTCTAGCAGTTGTTGCGGTGTCCTTCTTTTTGCTCTTGACAGTGGTGTCTCAGTCACTAGCTGTTCTGTTTGCGACGCTACTTGGTTGTACAATGGGGGTGGTTTTAGATGGTCAGTAAGTATCTTTTATTAGCAGTTCTCTTCTCTGGCTTGGTGACCTGGATTCCCCGTATGATTCCCTTCATCTTGGTCAAGTATAAGGGTTTGCCTGCAATCGTTGAGCGTTTTTTGAAGTTCTTGCCCGTTTCTATTATCTTTGCCTTGATTCTTTCAAGCGTAGTGACAGGCAAGGTTGGCAGCCTTCCTCAAATCAAATGGCTGGACTTCTTAGCAGTATTTCCGACGGCTTGGATAGCCTTTCGCTACCGTAATCTAGTCGGAACGGTTCTCTTCGGAGTGGTCTTGATTGCCATCTTGCGTTTGGTCTTTTAAATTACCCATAAAGAAAACTTATCACAGAGATAGATATCATATAATGGCGTAAATGCTCTTTTTCTGTTAAGATTATAAGGTATTCTATTTTGGAGGAAATGACATGAAAAAAATCGTTAAATACTCATCTCTTGCTGCCTTAGGGCTTGTTGCTGCAGGTGTGCTAGTAGCTTGCTCAGGTGGTGCGAAAAAAGAAGGAGAAGCAGTTAGCAAGAAAGAAATTATCGTTGCAACTAATGCTTCACCAAAACCATTCAACTATGAAGAAAATGGTGAATTGACTGGTTACGAAATTGAAGTGGTTCGCGCTATCTTTAAAGACTCTGACAAGTATGATGTCAAGTTTGAGAAGACTGAGTGGTCAGGTGTCTTTGCAGGTCTTGACGCTGACCGTTACCAAATGGCCGTTAACAATATCAGCTACACTAAAGAACGTTCTGAAAAATACCTTTATGCAGCCCCAACTGCTAAAAACCCTAACGTTCTTGTAGTGAAAAAAGACGACTCTAGCATCAAATCGCTTGATGATATCGGTGGAAAATCAACAGAAGTTGTTCAAGGGACAACATCAGCTAAACAGTTGGAAGACTATAACAAACAACACTCAGATAATCCAACTGTCCTTAACTACACTAGAGCAGACTTCCAACAAATCATGGGACGCTTGAGCGATGGTCAGTTTGACTACAAGATTTTTGATAAAATCGGTGTTGAAACAGTCATCAAGAACCAAGGTTTGGACAACTTGAAAGTTATCGAACTTCCAAGCGACCAACAACCTTACGTTTACCCACTTCTTGCTAAAGGTCAAGATGAGTTGAAAACATTTGTAGACAAACGTATCCAAGAACTTTACAAAGACGGAACTCTTGAAAAATTGTCTAAACAATTCTTCGGTGACACTTATCTACCAGCAGAAGCAGATATTAAATAATTTCTTGAAATCATCCATTCTGAGTAAGGTGGGTGATTTCTCAGTTTTTAGGGATATAGTTTTAAACTATATATCTGGCTATCTAATAACAATTTGTGAAATCAAACAAATTGTGAGATACTAGTACGGTATTATTTTTAAGGAGAAAGAATCATGAAAATTAAAAAATGGCTTGGTGTAGCAGCCCTTGCTACAGTCGCAGGTTTGGCTCTTGCAGCTTGCGGAAACTCAGAAAAGAAAGCAGACAATGCAACAACTATCAAAATCGCAACTGTTAACCGTAGCGGTTCTGAAGAAAAACGTTGGGACAAAATCCAAGAATTGGTTAAAAAAGACGGTATCACTTTGGAATTTACAGAGTTCACAGACTACTCACAACCAAACAAGGCAACTGCTGATGGTGAAGTAGACTTGAACGCTTTCCAACACTATAACTTCTTGAACAACTGGAACAAAGAAAACGGAAAAGACCTTGTAGCGATTGCAGATACTTACATCTCTCCAATCCGCCTTTACTCAGGTTTGAATGGAAGTGACAACAAGTACACTAAAGTAGAAGATATCCCAGCAAACGGAGAAATCGCTGTACCAAACGATGCTACAAACGAAAGCCGTGCGCTTTACTTGCTTCAATCAGCTGGCTTGATTAAATTGGATGTTTCTGGAACTGCCCTTGCAACAGTTGCTAACATCAAAGAAAATCCAAAGAACTTGAAAATCACTGAATTGGACGCTAGCCAAACAGCTCGTTCATTGTCATCAGTTGACGCTGCCGTTGTAAACAATACCTTCGTTACAGAAGCAAAATTGGACTACAAGAAAGCACTCTTCAAAGAACAAGCTGATGAAAACTCAAAACAATGGTACAACATCATCGTTGCGAAAAAAGATTGGGAATCATCACCAAAAGCTGATGCTATCAAGAAAGTTGTTGCAGCTTACCACACAGATGACGTGAAAAAAGTTATCGAAGAAACATCAGACGGTTTGGATCAACCAGTTTGGTAATAAGAAACAGGGAGGTGGGAGAGAGAATTCCACCTCTTGCTTTTGTATAGAGCATGGATTGTCAGGAAGAGTAGTTCATAGAAAGGTAGAGAGAATATGGTTTTTCCTAGCGAACAAGAACAGATTGAAAAATTTGAAAAGGATCATGTAGCCCAGCATTATTTTGAGGTTTTGCGTACCTTGATTTCTAAGAAGTCGGTCTTTGCCCAACAGGTCGGACTTAAGGAAGTCGCAAACTATCTGGGTGAGATTTTCAAGCGTGTTGGGGCTGAAGTGGAGATTGATGAGACTTATACAGCGCCCTTTGTCATGGCGCATTTCAAAAGTTCGCGTCCAGATGCTAAGACCCTAATTTTCTATAACCACTATGACACTGTGCCAGCGGACGGGGATCAGGTCTGGACAGAGGATCCTTTTACTCTTTCAGTGCGCAATGGCTTCATGTATGGGCGTGGGGTTGACGATGATAAGGGTCATATCACAGCTCGTTTGAGTGCTTTGAGAAAATACATGCAGCATCACGATGACCTGCCTGTCAATATCAGTTTTATTATGGAGGGAGCGGAGGAATCGGCTTCGACAGATCTGGATAAGTATCTGGAAAAACATGCGGACAAACTCCGTGGCGCAGATTTGTTGGTATGGGAACAAGGAACCAAAAATGCCTTGGAACAGCTAGAAATTTCTGGTGGAAATAAGGGGATTGTGACCTTTGATGCCAAGGTAAAAAGCGCTGATGTTGACATCCATTCCAGTTATGGTGGGGTTGTGGAATCAGCTCCATGGTATCTTCTTCAAGCCCTACAGTCTCTTCGTGCTGCAGATGGCCGTATCTTGGTTGAAGGCTTGTACGAAGAAGTACAAGAGCCAAATGAACGTGAATTAGCCTTGGTGGACACTTACGCTCAACGAAATCCAGGGGAAATCAGCCAGATTTATGGTTTGGAATTGCCTCTCTTACAAGAGGACCGTGCAGCCTTTCTAAAACGTTTCTTTTTCGAGCCAGCTCTTAATATCGAAGGGATTCAGTCAGGTTATCAAGGACAAGGAGTCAAAACGATTTTACCAGCAGAAGCCAGTGCTAAGCTAGAGGTTCGTTTGGTTCCTGGTCTAGAACCGCATGATGTTCTGGAAAAAATTCGGAAACAGCTAGACAAAAATGGCTTTGATAAGGTAGAATTATACTATACCTTGGGAGAAATGAGCTATCGAAGTGATATGAGCGCGCCAGCCATTCTCAATGTGATTGAGTTGGCCAAGAAATTCTATCCACAGGGAGTTTCGGTCTTGCCGACGACAGCTGGGACAGGGCCTATGCATACGGTTTTTGATGCCCTAGAGGTGCCAATGGTGGCCTTCGGTTTAGGAAATGCCAATAGCCGAGACCACGGTGGAGATGAAAATGTGCGAATCGCCGATTACTACACCCATATTGAATTAGTAGAGGAGCTGATTAGAAGCTATGAGTAGAGATATTATCAAGTTAGATCAGATCGATGTGACTTTTCACCAAAAGAAGAGAACCATCACAGCGGTCAAGGATGTGACTATTCACATCCAAGAAGGGGATATCTACGGAATCGTTGGATATTCTGGAGCAGGGAAGTCAACCCTTGTACGGGTGATTAATCTCTTACAAAAACCATCTGCGGGGAAAATTACCATTGACGACGATGTAATTTTTGATGGCAAGGTCACCTTGACGGCCGAGCAGTTGCGTCGTAAACGTCAAGATATTGGAATGATTTTCCAGCATTTTAACCTGATGAGCCAAAAGACGGCGGAGGAGAATGTAGCCTTTGCCCTCAAACACTCTGGACTCAGCAAGGAAGAAAAGAAGGCTAAAGTAGCTAAGTTGTTGGACTTGGTTGGCCTGGCAGACCGTGCTGAAAACTACCCTTCACAACTATCTGGAGGGCAAAAACAGCGTGTGGCCATTGCGCGTGCCTTGGCAAATGATCCAAAAATCTTGATTTCAGACGAGTCAACTTCTGCCCTTGATCCTAAGACAACCAAGCAGATTTTGGCCTTGTTGCAAGATTTGAACCAAAAATTAGGCTTGACGGTTGTCTTGATTACGCATGAAATGCAGATTGTCAAAGATATTGCCAATCGTGTAGCAGTTATGCAGGATGGGCATTTGATTGAGGAGGGTAGTGTCCTTGAAATCTTCTCAGATCCTAAACAACCTTTGACTCAAGACTTTATCTCAACAGCCACAGGCATTGATGAAGCTATGGTCAAAATCGAGAAGCAAGAAATCGTGGAACACTTGTCTGAAAACAGCCTTTTGGTGCAGCTCAAGTATGCAGGGGCTTCAACGGATGAGCCACTTTTGAATGAATTGTACAAGCGTTACCAAGTAACGGCTAATATCCTCTATGGGAATATCGAAATCCTCGATGGTACTCCTGTTGGAGAATTGGTGGTGGTCTTGTCAGGTGAAAAAGCAGCGCTAGCAGGTGCCCAAGAAGCCATTCGTCAAGCAGGTGTGCAACTAAAAGTATTGAAGGGAGGACAGTAAGATGGAATCATTGATTCAAACCTATTTACCAAATGTCTATAAAATGGGCTGGGCTGGTCAAGCAGGCTGGGGAACAGCCATCTACCTAACCCTTTATATGACAGTTCTTTCCTTTATTATTGGAGGTTTCTTGGGGCTTGTTGCAGGTCTCTTCCTTGTCTTGACAGCGCCAGGTGGTGTTTTAGAAAATAAAGCCGTTTTCTGGATTTTAGACAAGATTACTTCCATTTTCCGTGCGGTTCCTTTCATTATCCTCTTGGCAGTCTTGTCACCCTTCTCTCATCTAATCGTAGGAACAAGCATTGGTCCAAATGCGGCTATCGTACCGCTATCTTTTGCGGTCTTTGCCTTCTTTGCCCGTCAGGTGCAGGTGGTATTGGCTGAGCTAGATGGTGGTGTCATTGAGGCGGCTCAAGCTAGCGGAGCGACATTCTGGGATATCGTAGGTGTTTACCTATCAGAAGGCCTTCCAGATTTGATCCGTGTGACGACTGTGACCTTGATTTCACTTGTTGGGGAAACAGCTATGGCCGGTGCGGTTGGAGCTGGTGGTATCGGTAACGTAGCCATCGCTTATGGATTTAACCGCTACAATCACGATGTAACTATCTTGGCAACCATCATTATCATTTTGATTATCTTTACAATCCAATTCTTGGGAGACTTCTTGACTAAGAGATTGAGCCATAAATAAAAAGAGCCGTGTGGCTCTTTTTTAGTAATCAGATTTTTTGTGCCAATTTTTTACTCAAGGCTTGTCCAATCAAAGCACCCACTAGGGCTCCGATGACAATACTTGCGATAAATAGAAGGATGGTTCCAGGGTTTGGTGCGACCATGATACGGTCGATATATTCTTGCGATTTTCCTCTTGCCAGAAGGGTAGCCATATAGGCTTTGGGAGTAATCCACATAAGCAAGATTGGTCCTGATGTGCTAAAGGCAAAAATAAGGAAAGAAAGGAGGTTCTTTGTTTGGTCCTTGTATTTTCCGAGGTTAGCTACTCCATCTGCTAGGAGGCCACAGATAATCCCAGGAAGGAAGGCACCAGCACCGTGTTTAGTTCCCAAGAAAAAGAGGGCCATGACAAGGCCGATAGTGGTAATGGCTCCAAATCGCGGAACTTTTGCGACTAGGATCATATAGACGCTGCCGCCTACAAGGCCAGTAAAGGCAGGCGCATAAAACATGTTTCCAGTTTGGTCAAAGAGATTGCCCAAAAGGACACCAATCCCCATGCAGAGGAAGTAAAGAACTGCAAAAAGCAGTGTAGTTAAGATAGATTTTTTCATGAATTGTCTCCTGATAATTTTCTCACAATTCTCATTGTACCACGGTTTGGTGGGATTGTAAATGGATAGTCTATGTGTTTGAAAACGCTTGAAATATGCTATAATAGTTTCATAGTTATTTTTAGGAGGATATCATGGAGAGATTTTTAGATTTTGTCTTTAATCGTTTCTTTTTAGGGATGATTGCGACAGCCTTCTTTTGGCTATTAGCTTTAGCAGGGGGGATTATCCTTGGTCTAGCGCCGGCTAGTGCCACCTTGATGAGTTTATATGCAGAACATGGTTATAGCTTTCGGGAATACAGTTTGAAGGAGGCTTGGTCTCTATATAAGCAAAATTTCGTCTCAAGCAACCTGATTTTTTATAGCTTTTTAGGGGTGGATCTAGTTTTGGTCTATGGCCTGTATCTCTTGGTGCAATTGCCTCATCAGACTATTATTCATTTGATTGCGACCTTTTTGAATGTCCTAGTAGTTGCCCTGATCTTTTTGGCCTATACAGTGTCTTTGAAATTACAAGTTTATTTTGATTTGTCCTATCGAAATAGTCTCAAACTATCCTTGATTGGCATCTTTATGAGTCTAGCAGCTGTGGCCAAGGTTTTCCTTGGGACTGTGCTACTTGTAGCAATTGGTTATTATATGCCTGCTCTTCTCTTCTTTGTAGGAATTGGGATGTGGCATTTCTTTATCAGTGATATGTTGGAACCGGTCTATGAAAGCATCCATGAAAAATTGGCGACAAAATAGAATGAAGCAGTTTTGGCTACATACGCTTCTGCGAACCTACAGTTCAGTTATGATCATTATTATTGCGAGTTTTGCAATCTTACTTTCTTACGCTGACTGGGATTCACGGGAAAAGGAAGCTCAAAGAGTAGCCCAGCGTGTAACTACTCGAACAGTCGAAGAGGTGGAATATTATTATCGCGAGTCAGCCCAGCTAGCGCAAGATTTAGTAGCCAATCAAGACAGGATACAAGGGGTTTATAAGTACTTTAGTCTATCAACATCTGAGTATTTTTATTGGCTGTTGGAGCATCAAGCAGCTTCGTCAACTTCTATTTCTCTGTATGAAAATATCGATGATCTTTATGTTCAAAATGACTATATAACGGGAGTTGCAATCGTCTTGCAGGACTTTAAAGAAGTTTATGTTTCGAGCAGAAATGAGAGAGGTGGTCATACGGTACTTGCGGAAGGTTTTAAACCAGAGGCCAATAGTTTTGGAGTGCCTATTTTAGACCCAGCGACGGATCAGTCGATAGGGGTTGTTTATATCTCCTTGGATCCAGAAATCTTATACCATGCTGTGGACAATACCCGAGGTCATATCCCGATGGCTGTGACTGTCACATCGCCTTTTGATACGGAGATTTTTCATATTGGTGAGAGGGTCAATAGGGAGCATGAGAACTGGTTTATTGGTGTGACCTCTCATGGCTATCAGGTTCAGGTGGCAGTTCCCAAAAACTTTGTTTTACAAGGAACAGTGACTAGCTCTTCTTTGATTGTGGGTTTGAGCCTTCTCTTTATTGTCATTCTCTATCTGACTTTGAGGCAGACCTTTGCTAATTACCAAAAGCAGGTAGTGGATTTGGTCGATTCCATTCAAGCTATTGCCCAAGGAGAGGAAGGCCTTCGTATTAACACACTTGAAAAGGACCAGGAATTGCTCCTAATTGCAGAGACTACAAATGATATGTTGGATCGATTGGAAAAGAACATCCATGATATTTACCAGTTAGAGCTTAGTCAAAAAGATGCTAATATGCGAGCCCTACAAGCTCAAATCAATCCTCATTTTATGTATAATACGCTGGAATTTTTACGTATGTACGCAGTCATGCAAAGTCAAGATGAGTTGGCAGATATCATTTATGAGTTCAGTAGTCTCTTGCGTAACAATATTTCTGACGAAAGAGAAACTCTTCTCAAACAGGAATTAGAATTTTGCCGTAAATACAGTTATCTTTGCATGGTTCGCTATCCTAAATCTATTGCCTATGGTTTCAAGATAGACCCAGAACTAGAGAATATGAAGATTCCCAAATTTACCTTACAACCGCTGGTAGAAAACTATTTTGCGCATGGTGTTGACCATAGACGGACAGATAATGTGATTAGCATTAAGGCGCTTAAACAGGATGGTTTTGTAGAAATTTTGGTGGTCGATAATGGTCGTGGTATGTCGTCTGAAAAGCTGGCAAGTATTCGAGAAAAGTTAAGTCAGAGACATTTTGAACATCAAGCCAGTTATAGTGCCCAAAGGCAGTCTATCGGGATTGTCAATGTCCATGAGCGTTTTGTGCTCTATTTTGGGGACCGCTATGCTATTACTATAGAGTCTGAAGAGCAAGCAGGTGTTCAGTATCGTATTACAATTCAAGATGAGTAGAAAGGGAAAAAATGTATAAAGTATTATTAGTAGATGATGAGTACATGGTGACAGAAGGTCTGAAACGTTTGATTCCCTTTGATAAGTGGGATATGGAGGTCGTCGCAACAGCCAGTCATGCCGATGAAGCGCTAGAATATGTTCAGAACAATCCCGTCGATGTGGTCATTTCCGATGTCAATATGCCTGACAAAACAGGGCTTGACATGATTCGAGAAATGAAAGAGATCTTACCAGATGCTGCCTATATCCTGCTCTCAGGTTATCAGGAGTTTGATTATGTAAAAAGAGCAATGAACCTTAGTGTGGTGGACTATCTGGTCAAGCCTGTTGATAAGGTAGAGTTGGGAAATCTGCTGGAGAAGATTGCAGGTCAGCTCGGCGAGAGAGGAAAGAAAAGTCAGACCCTCAGTCAAGATTTAGATGAGGCTGGATTTGTTAGTTATCTAGGAGGTAAGGAGAATTGGTGGATAGGCCTATCCAAGGAAAAACAAGGCTCTTTCACCATTCCCTACTATGTGTTAGGACAAGATTGGCAGATTTTTATTTCTGACCAACATCTAGATGGTTTAGTCGTTACTCCCTTTGAAGCTCCCTATCAAGAACACTTTGAACGCTGGAAGCTGAATGCTGAGAAAGCCCTCTTTTACGGTTCTGTAAATTTAAAACAGTCTGAGAGTCTCTTTGCCTATTACGAACCGATTTATAGGGTTATCATTCAGGGGGATCTCAACCAAATCGTAGAAGAGTTGAACCTCTTGGAGAAGGTGGTTCTTGAAAATACACCCCGTGTTCCGATTACCAAACAGCTTTTTATCCAGTTTGTCATGGATGTTTTTCACTTGTTTGAACACCTAAAAGCTGATGATATGACGGATATCGTCAAAACTATTTATGCTATTCAAACCTTCGATGAATTGGTTCCTTATATTAAGGAAACTCTGACCCGCTTTTTTGGGCAATATCGCATGAATGAAAATGTGGTCAGTGTACTGGAAGTTATTGGGCGTGATTATCAGAAAGAACTTTCGCTCAAGGATATCAGTAAGGATCTTTTTATCAATCCTGTCTATCTAGGTCAGTTGATTAAGCGAGAAACCAATTCGACTTTCGCAGAATTACTAAACAAACAACGCATTAAGGCTGCCCAGCAACTCTTACTTTCAACCAGTGACAGTATTGAAGACATTTGCTATGCTGTTGGTTACAGTAACGTTGGATATTTCTATAAAGTGTTCCGAAAATTGTGCGGAAAATCGCCAAAAGCCTACCGAAAACAGGTAGAAACTATACTATAAAATTTGTATTCCTTTACAAAAGGTGCTATAATATCAATAATAATATCAGGAGGTTCTATCATGAAAAAGAAACCGATTTATCTATGGGTCTTGCTAATCTTGTCTGCTCTTATTTCAGCTACGTCTCTATTTGGAATGTTGAGTCCCTTGCCTAGCAAAGAAGCTCTTCGTGCCGCTCAAAAACAAGTTGCAGGGGTTAGTGCTCAGCAATTAGAAGACCAGCTTAATTACACCTATAGAGTAGCAGAATCAACTCATTCTATTTTTAATATGGCCTTGATTGTACTATCTGCTATTTTAGTGGGAGTAGCGATTGTCTTCCTTGTTCGTAAGAATTTGCAATATGCAAACTATACTTATGTCGGCTATGTTTTGCTAGCCATTATTGGTTCGATTTATAGCTATGTGACTTTACAAGACGCTGTGCAGTTAGTTCACGATGAGACCATGCGTTTAGGGATAAGTGTTATTTCACAAGCTGTCAGCATTTTCTATATCGTCATCAATGTTCTTTTCCTAGCCCTCGTCTTCTATAAGATGTGGCGTCAACAGAAAGCCTTGGCAGAAGAAGAGGAAACAGGAGAGTTTGCCTAAGTATTGACAAAAAATAACTATCAAGTTACAATCTTGGTAGTTATTTTTCGATTATAGATAAAATTATGGAGGTAAATATGAAGACAATTTCTTTAGTCTATATTAGTCTGAGCGGCAATACTGAGAGTTTTGTGACCCGCTTGAAAGACTATCTCTTGTCCCAGTACGAGGGAATTGAGGTTCAAAAGATTCATATTAAGGATTTGGTCAAGGAAGGTCACGATTTCTATGAAATGGACCATCCTTATGTTGCTTTTTTGCCGACCTACCTAGAAGGTGGAAATGGCGTGGATAACGGAGATGTCGAGATTTTGACGACACCAGTAGGGGATTTTATCGCCTATGGTGATAATGCTAGTAAGTGTTTTGGTGTGGTTGGTTCAGGAAATCGTAACTTTAATAACCAATACTGCCTGACAGCCAAGCAATACAGTCAACGTTTTGGTTTCCCTGTCTTGGCTGACTTTGAAATGCGAGGTATGCTGGGAGATATCAAACGTGTCGCAGCCATTATTGCGGATTTGTATGAGTTGGAAAGAGAGAATTAATACTCAATGAAAATCAAAGAGCTGACGTGGTTTGAAGAGATTTTCGAAGAGTATAAAGTTCTTATAAGAGGTGGTTGAAGTTTTGCAACTGCTTTTTGAGTATAAACAGTCTTTGAGAACGTAAAAAAGCATAAGTTCAGGTCTTCAAAACCTTGTTCTTATGCTTTTTATCATAGAAATATTTGCTGAATTTTCTCTTGAAATGAAACCTTATCTTCATCTCGCGCTTTGTTAGTTATCCTGCTTTTCCGATTGCAAGTGCATAGATAAAGAAGATGGCGAAACCAAAGAGGAAAATCAATCCTGCAATGGCAAGATGCTTGAGCCAAGAAGGAAGATTTTTGTTTTCACGCGTTACCAAGACATAATTCAAAAGAGCGAAGAAAGGTGTTGTCAGGAAAGAACCAATCATAGCAAAGCGAAGCATAGTTGAAACCTGACCAGCGAAGAACTTGATAATGACGATACCGATGATAGCAGTGATGGTCATCCAGATGTTCAAAGCTTTACGATTGTCTTCTTTTTGACTGATTAGCAGTCGGAGAGATTCCTGATTAACGCGAGAATAGCCATCAATAACAGTGATAACTGTTCCAAAGATACATAGGAAAGCAATAAAGGTAATCAAGTAACGGGACCATTCGCCAAGAACAGAGGCATACATGCCCACGAATTGAGAAATATATTTGGCTGAAGCAGCTTCAACCGCCTGCCCTGTAGGATACTGAATCAGTGCTCCCAGTGCTACAAAGAACACAGCTAGGATAGCTGTTCCAATATAACCAACGTTAAAGTCGAATAAGGCGTCCGCTGTGTTAAAGTTGACAGTCTTTCTCTTTTCAGCAGACCAAAGTGAATTGATAGCTGAAATTTCAATAGGAGCCGGCATCCATCCTAAGAGGGAAACGATGAAGGGTAGAGCTGCCATTTGCCAAGGTGTTTTCTCGACAAAATTAGAACTGTATTCTGGGTGTTTGACCGCCGCGATGATAACTGCAAGAACAGTTGCAATGGTCAAAGCGGACATAATCCATTTTGCCATGCCGTCTAAGAGTTTGTAGCCTCCAAAGAGCAACATAGCCCAAATGATTGCAACGAGAATGAGGGACCACTGAGTGATGCTAAGTCCAATCATTGGGAAGGCACTGGCGATGATAGCTGAGCATAGAATGGCAACACCAGCTGTGTTGACCATAGCCGAAAAGACATTGAGAATAAAGAAAATCCAGAGATAGAGTTTTCCTTTTTTGGCATAACCTTCAACCAAAGTCTTTCCAGTATCAGCTGTGTATTCAGCACCAAAACGGAAAAATGGATATTTAAAGACATTGGCTAAGATGACCAAGAGGAGTAGCGACCACCCATAAGAACCACCAGCTTGAGTGGAAGATACAATGTGAGAACCGCCAACAGCGGCAGAAGCCATTAGGATTCCAGGTCCCATTGCTTTTAGTTTACTGGTCCAGGTTGATTGATTTAACGAAATAGCTTGTGACATGATAGATACTCCTTTTTGAATTTTCAGAATAATCTGGATATGTAATCTATATTCTACAAAAAACTTTGGGAAAATGCAAGAATATTTTGAAAAAAGATAGAAAATTACAGAAAATTTACAAAGAAGATCTGAAAATAACTGCTATGATAGTAAGGTACAGCAGGGTGAATAAAAACCGAGAAGTTTCTTTCTCGGTTTTTCTTATTATGAGGTTCCTATTTTCTATGCTCCAAGAGTTGATTGATATGGTCTACTTTTTTTGATGCTCTTTTATAGGAAATAGTCCAAATGATGAGGTAGACAATCGCAAACTCGATAATGAGTTGGAGATAGAAAATCCAGTGGAAGGGGAACCAACCTGCTAGGGTTGCTAATGGGATAAAACCTACTAGCATGAGGAAGAAATGAGTCAGAGTTGCACGGAGCAAGCTCCAGTCACGGCTGAATAATCGCTTGCCAAAGTTGAAGAGAATACCAATGGCTGCCCAGATCAGTGTGCAGTAGAGCAAGACCAAGGCACCGTGAACCTGATGTTGAGCCATCATTTGTCCGATGAGAGAGTCGGGACTTAACGGGGCGTAGGTACTTGGTGCATAAATGAGTGAAAAGATGATAGAGAGGATGAGACCGATGAGGACACCAGTAGCTGCGTCGTGGAAGGTTTGTTTTTTCATAGTTCTAATTTCTCCTTGATGGTTTTTAGGTAACGGCGTGAAGAGTAGGTGAAGCTTTCGTTTTTCAAGAAAATTTCTACTAGGCCGTTGGGGGTGAGATTGAGATGAGAGATGAAGTCGATATTGACGATTTCTGATTGGGAAATTTGGATAAAATTGCTTGGCAGAATTTCAAGAACCTGATAGAGTCGCAAATCAATGCTGTAGGTCTGACTCGTGGTTTCTGCTAGAACCTTCCGATTCTCGATATAGAATCGTTGAATCTTGCCAATCTCAACGAGATGGACCTGATCATCAATCTTTCCTTTGATTTTTTCTGTTCGGTCCAGATTTTCTGCGAACTCGATGACTTTCTGGACTTTATCTGTCGGCTGAGGTGCTTGAACAATCAGCTTTTCCTCTTCGTAAGTTTCACTAATCTGTAGTTCTACTTTCATAAATTTCTCTCCTTGTTTTTCATACAAAATTGTGATCACTTCTTGTACACCTTTATTAAACACTATTTTTCAGCCCCTTGCAAGAGACTTTGTCTATGTGGAGGGATTTGTATCCTATGTGGTGCTTGCTTTTCTGTCCTATCTGAAATATGGTATAATAGCACTAATCAATTTCTAGGAAAATAGATACAGAAAGGGGCTGAAAAATGTCTCATATTATTGAATTACCAGAGGTGCTGGCAAACCAGATCGCGGCAGGAGAGGTTATCGAACGTCCTGCCAGCGTGGTTAAAGAGTTGGTAGAAAATGCCATTGATGCTGGTTCTAGCCAGATTATCATTGAGATTGAGGAAGCTGGTCTCAAGAAAATTCAAATCACAGATAATGGTCATGGAATTGCCCATGATGAGGTAGAGCTGGCTCTGCGTCGTCATGCGACCAGTAAGATAAAAAATCAGTCAGATCTCTTTAGAATTCGGACACTTGGTTTTCGTGGTGAAGCTCTGCCTTCTATCGCATCCGTCAGCGTTTTAACTCTTTTGACAGCAATTGAGGGCGCAAGTCACGGAACCAAGCTAGTCGCGCGTGGGGGAGAAGTTGAAGAAGTCATCCCAGCGACTAGTCCTGTGGGAACCAAGGTTTGTGTGGAGGATCTCTTTTTCAACACGCCTGCCCGCCTCAAATATATGAAGAGCCAGCAAGCGGAGTTGTCTCATATCATTGATATTGTCAACCGTCTGGGCTTGGCTCATCCTGAGATTTCTTTTAGTTTGATCAGTGATGGCAAGGAAATGACGCGAACAGCAGGGACTGGTCAACTGCGCCAAGCAATCGCAGGGATTTACGGTTTGGCGAGTGCCAAGAAGATGATTGAAATTGAGAATTCTGACCTTGATTTCGAAATTACAGGTTTTGTGTCCTTGCCTGAGTTGACTCGAGCTAATCGCAACTATATCAGTCTCTTCATCAATGGCCGTTATATCAAGAACTTTCTACTCAACCGTGCTATTTTGGATGGTTATGGTAGCAAGCTCATGGTGGGGCGTTTTCCACTGGCTGTCATTCACATCCATATAGACCCTTATCTAGCGGATGTCAATGTGCATCCGACTAAGCAAGAGGTGCGGATTTCCAAGGAAAAAGAACTGATGACCTTGGTTTCAGAAGCTATTTCCAACAGTCTCAAGGAGCAAACTTTGATACCAGATGCCTTGGAAAATCTTGCCAAATCGACCGTGCGCAATCGTGAGAAGGTGGAGCAAACTATTCTTCCACTCAAAGAAAATACGCTCTACTATGAGAATACTGAGCCGTCAAGACCTAGTCAAGCCGAGGTGGCTGATTATCAGGTTGAATTGACCGATGAAGGACAGGATTTGACTTTATTTGCTAAAGAAACCTTGGACCAGTTGACCAAGTCAGCAAAACTGCATTTTGCAGAGAGAAGGCCTGCTAACTATGACCAATTAGACCATCCAGAGTTAGACCTAGCTAGTCTTGATAAGGCCTATGACAAGCTGGAGCGAGAAGAATCTTCAAGCTTCCCAGAGTTGGAATTTTTCGGACAAATGCACGGGACTTATCTCTTTGCCCAAGGGCGAGATGGACTCTACATCATAGACCAGCACGCGGCGCAGGAACGAGTTAAGTACGAGGAATACCGTGAGAGCATTGGCGATGTTGACCAGAGCCAGCAGCAACTCTTAGTGCCCTATATCTTTGAATTTCCTGCGGATGATGCCCTTCGTCTCAAGGAAAGAATGACACATTTGGAGGAAGTAGGAGTTTTTCTAGCAGAGTACGGGGAAAATCAATTTATCCTACGTGAACATCCTATTTGGATGGCAGAAGAAGAGATTGAATCTGGCATCTATGAAATGTGTGACATGCTGCTCTTGACCAAGGAAGTTTCTATCAAGAAATACCGAGCAGAGCTGGCTATCATGATGTCCTGCAAGCGGTCTATCAAGGCCAACCATCGTATTGACGATCATTCGGCCAGACAGCTGCTTTATCAGCTTTCTCAATGTGACAATCCCTATAACTGTCCCCATGGACGTCCTGTTTTGGTGCATTTTACCAAGTCGGATATGGAAAAGATGTTCCGACGCATTCAGGAAAATCACACCAGTCTTCGTGAGTTAGGGAAATATTAAACGAATACTCTTTGAAAATCTCTTCAAACTAGGTCAGCTCTATCTGCAACCTCAAAACAGTATTTTGAGCAACCTGCGGCTAGCTTTCTAGTTTGCTTTTGATTTTCATTGAGCATAAAAGGAAAACTATGTACGAATATTTAAAAGGAATCATTACTAAAATCACTGCCAAATATATTGTTCTTGAAGTCAACGGTATCGGCTATATCCTGCATGTGGCCAATCCATATGCCTACTCAGGACAGGTCAAGCAAGAAGCTCAAATTTATGTGCACCAGGTCGTGCGTGAGGATGCCCATCTACTTTATGGATTTCGCTCAGAAGATGAGAAAAAGCTCTTTCTCAGTCTGATTTCGGTTTCTGGGATTGGTCCTGTATCAGCTCTGGCTATTATCGCTGCCGATGACAATGCTGGCTTGGTTCAAGCCATCGAAACCAAGAATATTACCTACTTGACCAAGTTTCCTAAAATTGGTAAGAAAACAGCCCAGCAGATGGTGCTGGACTTGGAAGGCAAGGTAGTAGTTGCTGGAGATGACCTTCCTGCTAAGGTGGCAGTGCAAGCTAGCGCTGAAAACCAAGAACTTGAAGAAGCCATGGAAGCCATGTTGGCACTGGGCTATAAGGCAACTGAGCTCAAGAAAATCAAGAAATTCTTTGAAGGAACGACAGATACAGCTGAGAACTATATCAAGTCGGCCCTTAAAATGTTGGTCAAATAGGAGCGGAGCATGACAAAACGTTGTTCGTGGGTCAAGATGACCAATCCTCTCTATATCGCCTATCATGATGAGGAGTGGGGCCAGCCCCTCCATGATGACCAAGCATTGTTTGAGTTATTGTGCATGGAAACCTATCAGGCAGGCCTGTCTTGGGAAACGGTGCTCAACAAACGCCAAGCTTTCCGAGAAGCCTTTCATGGCTATCAAATTCAAGCGGTCGCAGAGATGACCGACACCGAATTGGAAGACTTGCTGGAGAATCCAGCCATCATTCGAAATAGAGCCAAGATTTTTGCGACACGCGCTAACGCTCAAGCATTTCTACGACTACAGGAAGAATATGGCTCTTTTGACGCCTATCTTTGGTCTTTTGTTGAGGGGAAAACCATCGTGAACGATGTTCCCGATTACCGCCAAGCCCCAGCTAAAATCCCTTTGTCTGAGAAATTAGCCAAAGATCTCAAAAAACGAGGTTTCAAGTTCACAGGCCCAGTCGCCATCTTGTCTTTTATACAAGCAGCAGGCCTAGTTGATGACCATGAGAATGATTGTGAGTGGAAAAGCGGTCGTTAGTATGTACAGGTAACTAGCATATCTGAGAATATAGAAAAAAACTGAGAAATTTTTCCCAGCTTTTTATACATACTAGTATATTTGTTAGAGTGAAGTCAGAAAAGTGATTCCACCTAAAATAACACCGGCTGAATTTGGAATGATTAATATCCAATCCTTCTTAGGTTCTTTTGTCCATCCATAAATAACCCAGATTAAGCAAGATATAGCAGCTGATAAAGGTTGAAATGGTTGAGCTTTATTTCCCTGTAAATTAGCGATAATTTGAGGAATGTAGGCAATAAATACTATAATTCCAATAAAGGCTCCAATAGAACCTACGATTCGATTAATTTTTTGTTTTGTCATATACACCTCCTTCAAAAGGATATCATAGAAATTAGCGAAATGCAATAAATTCAGATATAAATTGTAACGAAAACCAATACAAAAGCACAAAAATAGAGAAACTATTTATTTTTTGTTATAGTCAAAGCGAATGATTTGCTCCTTTGCATCTACAGAGGCGTGAACGCCAAAGGGAACAATGGCTCTTGGAGTTGCGTGTCCGACATTCAGATTATAGACAATCGGGATATTGCTATCAATGATATCCAATAGTGCCTCTCTATAGTCGTCATAGAAAGTTTCATCCATAGGTTTTCCGACCAAGAGTCCACTGATGACCTCGAATATCCCAGTTTCCTTTAAAGTCTGCAACATCTTTTTGAAATATTCTGGCTCTGGCTTTTCTTCGCTTGTCTCTAGCAAGAGGATCTTTCCTTCCCAGTCTGACAAGTCAGGGAAAAGTTTGTACTTTTGGCAGAGCTCCGTGCTATCTGCGTATCGAGAGTTGTCAAAGATATCGTAGAGGGATTCAAGACACCCACCGAGGATTTCCCCCTCGAACTGGGCATTTCCTTGCAACAAGTCAAAACCAGTATTTGTATGATTGATACGAGGTGTTCCTAGAGCCTTGGGACTGAAGTCAGTTCGTTCCTCATACCAAACGTCACTAGGGCGGATTTCTGAAATTCTTCCAGTCTCAATCAATTCTTTAAAGTAGTGAAGGCTATAGGTCAACATTTCTTTATCTAGTTCACAAATGTCTGCTAAGAAGGATTGACCATAAAAAGTCTTGATTCCTAGTTTATGCAACATGAGATGGTTCATGGTTGTATCCGAGAAGCCAAGAAAAATTTTTTGTTTGATAACCTTTTGTAGTTGGTCATTTTCAAAAAGATAAGGTAGTAAGCGATAGGTATCGTCTCCACCGATGGCGCATAGGATCATGTCGATGCTATCATCAGAAAAGGCATGAATCAAATCCTCTGCACGAGCTTCAGGATGGTTCTTGATAAAGTCTAAGCCTTTTAACGAATGGGGCAAAAAGATAGGATTGAGTCCCAGATCCTTGAGACGTTGGACACCCAAGTCCACTTCGTGTTTGACAAAGTCTTCTCCGATAATGCCACTAGATAAACTAACAATACCAATAGTAGAAACCATATCTCATCCTCCTAGAAATAGATTGATACTCTTCGAAAATCAAATTCAAACCACGTCAGCTTTGCCTTGCCGTACTCAAGTACAGCCTGCGGCTAGCTTCCTAGTTTGCTCTTTGATTTTCATTGAGTATGAGCCTATTCTATCACAAAAGATGAGAGAAAACTATAGGAATTAGAGTCAGAAGTACTATTGAATCTCAAGAAAGCAAGTGAAAAAGCAACCGCCTGTGCAGTTGCTTTTCGTTTTTCTAATCTCACTAGATATGAGTTACTTGGTCAACTCTTGATTATAGGAGAGGGCTAAATCAATCCAGTAAGGAAGTTCTTTTTGACCTTCGATATCTAGGTCTATATAGCCATGATAAGGTCGCCCTCTCATCAATGTGGTATGAGCTCCTGTTCGGGGTAGAACTTGCTTTTCCGTTTCTTTGCCAATTCTCACCATAACCAGCTCGTCCTTTCTGGAACTGACAGTAAGGACCATTTTCCCACGAATCATAAAGGCCAGACCACCAAACAGTTTCTTTTCTTCTAACTCTTCTTCGAAAATTTGGGGAGGAAGTTTGAGTGCTAGAATTTTTCGAATCTGCTTAGCTAAAGATTGACTATATGCCATAGCTTTTCACTTTTCTTAATAACGTGATGGGCCCGCGCTTGCGCTTCGGATGTTCAAGCGTTTCTTGAGATAGAAGCGAAGAGCTAGGAGGGCCGCTCCGATAATAGCTAGTGGCAATGGAGCCAGTACTGGGTTAAGGCTAGCTGGTAGGAAGCTTGTTGCAAAGAAGACAAGCAACCAAAGGAACATAGAAGCTAGGATAACCAGTACAGATTTCCAGAAAGGTGGGCGTTGACTGCGATCCATGTCTGGTCCATAATATTGGTAAACAAAGTAGTACATCAAGTAGAAGGCAAATCCACCAACCAGTCCAACTAGCAGAAGGGTAATCAAACCGTAACCGATAGCCTGATCTGCTGAGAAGAAGGTTGTAAGGGCGCTGACGAGGGCAAAGAGGCTAGTGATGAAAAGAGCCGAGTCCATAATCATGAGTTTTGGATCATCATTTTCTTTTGGATGCTCTTTTTCATATTGCTCCTTGACAGTGAAGCTATGAGCCCAGTGAGTCGGTGCGCCGTAGAGGGAACGAGCGGTCGTACCTTTGGCTTGCTCTTCAAGGATTTGGGGAATAACTTCCTCAAAAATAGCCTTAATTTCAGCATCTGTTTTCCCATCTTTGATGAATTGTTGGGTAGCGATGTGGACAAACTCTTGGTTTTTCTTGGTTAATTTTTGTAGATCAATCTGAGACATAGGAACTCCTCTTAGAACCATTTTTTATGGATGAGATAGAGAGTGAGCGAGACACTCATAGCAAAGGCGATAAAGACGATTAACCAGAAGGCATTTGGCTCGCCGTTTAGGGGGATTTCATTATCCTTAAAGTTCATCCCGTAGGCAGAAAAGACCATGGTTGGGATGGACATGACGATGGTCACAAGGGCCAAGGTTTTCATGATGTTGTTCTGGTTGTTAGAAATGATAGAGGCGAAGGTCTCTGTCATAGAATGCAAGACGTTTCCATAAATGTCTGCCATCTCGATGGCCTGTTGGGTTTCAATCAGGGTATCTTCAAGCAGGTCTTCGTCCTCAAGGTATTTCTTGATATTGCTGGTTGAGCTGGTCAATTTCTTAATCACACGCTCATTTGTTTTGAGGGAGGCCTTGAAATAGACGATGGTTTTTTCCAATTCCATGAGCTCAATCAATTCTTCATTACGAGTTGATTGATGCAGTTGACTTTCGATTTGTTCGCTCTTACGGTCAATCGAACGAAGGGCTGTTAGGTAAAGCTCTGCATTGCGATAGAGAATCTGGAAGATGAAACGCGAACGCATGAACGTATAAAAATTACGCAAGCGACGGTTGATAAAGACATCGAGGACTGGTAATGGTTCCAAACACGTAGTGATAATGGTTTCCTCGGTGATGATAATACCAAGCGGGATGGTTACGTAGTAGGTGCGGTTATTTCTTTCTTCTGTGACCGGCACGTCTACGATAATCAGGGTGTACTCGTCTTCAATGGTAATACGAGACATTTCTTCCGCATCGAGCGGTGCTCGAAGGTCGGCAATGTCGATATCGAAGGCGTTAGCGATTTCGAGTGATTCATTTTGAGTCGGATTGACGAGATTGATCCAAGTACCCGGTTCAAGCGTATCGATCTCTTTAAATTCAGTTGTTGTAGAGAGAAAAACTTGTTTCATATCCCTTATCCTTTCTCATTTTTCAGATTTTTTCACACCGTACTATTATACTACAAAATCGGCCTTTTGGGTAATAGAATCTCACTTTTTTTGGTATAATGGTAAGCAATAATGAACTAGAAAGAACAAAGATGCAAGATAAAATTGTCATTCATGGGGCGCGTGCCCATAATTTAAAAAATATTGATGTGGAGATTCCTCGAGACAAGCTGGTTGTTGTGACAGGCTTGTCAGGTTCAGGGAAATCCAGTCTGGCCTTTGACACCCTCTATGCGGAGGGACAACGTCGCTATGTGGAGAGTTTGTCAGCCTACGCTCGCCAATTCTTGGGAAATATGGAAAAGCCAGATGTAGATGCTATTGATGGTCTCAGCCCTGCTATTTCCATCGACCAAAAAACGACTAGCAAAAACCCTCGTTCAACCGTGGGGACCACGACTGAAATCAATGACTATCTGCGTCTCCTCTATGCGCGTGTGGGGACGCCTTACTGTATCAACGGGCATGGAGCTATCAAGGCTTCTTCTGTGGAGCAAATTGTGGATAAGGTTTTAGAATTGCCAGAGCGCCAGCGTCTGCAAATCTTAGCCCCAGTTATCCGTAAGAAAAAAGGCCAACATAAGAGTGTTATCGAGAAAGTTCAGAAAGACGGCTATGTTCGTGTTCGTGTGGATGGGGAAGTCTATGATGTGACCGAAGTGCCAGAGTTGTCCAAGAGCAAGCAACACAATATTGATGTCGTGGTTGACCGTATTGTCATTAAGGAGGGTATCCGTAGTCGTCTCTTTGATTCCATTGAGGCAGCCCTTCGTATCGCTGAAGGTTATGTGATTATCGACACCATGGACGATTCTGAGATGCTCTTCTCTGAGCACTATGCCTGCCCGGTTTGTGGTTTTACCGTACCAGAGTTAGAGCCGCGTCTCTTCTCCTTTAATGCTCCTTTTGGTTCTTGTAGTGAGTGTGACGGTTTGGGTATCAAGTTAGAGGTGGATACTGATTTGGTAGTGCCAGACGCTAGCAAAACGCTACGTGAGGGAGCCTTGGCCCCTTGGAATCCTATCTCATCTAACTACTATCCAAACATGCTGGAACAAGCTATGACAGCTTTTGGAGTGGATATGGATAAGCCCTTTGAAGACTTGTCAGAAGAAGATAAAAACTTGATTCTCTACGGCTCAGATGGTAAGGAATTCCATTTTCACTATGAGAATGAATTTGGTGGTGTGCGCGATATTGACATTCCTTTTGAAGGAGTTGTCAATAATATCAAGCGTCGCTATCACGAAACCAACAGTGATTACACTCGCACCCAGATGCGTCTCTACATGAATGAGCTGACCTGCGGAACCTGTCACGGCTATCGTCTCAATGACCAGGCCTTGTCTGTCCGTGTGGGTGGTGAGCAAGGGCCACATATCGGAGAAATCTCAGACCTGTCTATCGCAGACCACTTGGACTTAGTAAGCCAGTTGACTCTATCTGAAAATGAAGCCATCATTGCTCGGCCGATTCTCAAGGAAATCAAGGATCGCTTGACCTTCCTCAATAACGTGGGCCTCAACTATCTAACTCTGTCACGTTCGGCAGGAACCCTTTCAGGTGGGGAGAGTCAGCGTATTCGCTTGGCGACCCAGATTGGTTCCAACCTATCAGGTGTCCTCTATATATTGGATGAGCCGTCGATTGGTCTTCACCAGAGGGATAATGACCGCTTGATTGCCAGTCTGAAAAAGATGCGCGACTTGGGTAATACTCTCATCGTGGTAGAACATGACGAAGATACCATGCGTGAGGCGGATTATCTGATTGACGTTGGTCCCGGTGCCGGTGTTTTTGGTGGAGAGATTGTCGCTGCAGGTACGCCCAAGCAGGTAGCTCGCAACAGCAAGTCTATCACAGGCCAGTACTTGTCAGGTAAACGTGCTATTCCAGTACCAGAAGAGCGCCGTGCCGGAAATGGTCGTTTTATCGAGGTGACAGGAGCGCGGGAGAATAACTTGCAAAATGTTACTGCTCGGTTCCCACTAGGAAAATTTATCGCAGTGACAGGTGTGTCGGGTTCAGGGAAATCGACCTTAATCAACAGTATCCTCAAAAAAGCCATTGCCCAAAAACTCAACCGCAATTCCGATAAGCCTGGTAAATTCAAGACCATCACAGGGATTGAGCATGTAGACCGCTTGATTGATATTGACCAGAGCCCTATCGGACGAACGCCAAGGTCTAACCCAGCTACCTATACAGGAGTTTTTGACGATATACGTGACCTTTTTGCTCAAACAAATGAAGCCAAGATTCGAGGCTACAAGAAGGGGCGTTTCAGTTTTAACGTCAAGGGAGGTCGTTGTGAAGCCTGCTCAGGTGACGGGATTATCAAGATTGAGATGCACTTCTTGCCAGATGTTTATGTGGCTTGTGAGGTTTGCCATGGGACTCGCTATAACAGCGAAACCCTAGAAGTTCACTACAAGGAAAAAAATATCTCGCAGGTTTTGGATATGACGGTCAACGATGCGGTGGAGTTCTTCCAACACATTCCGAAAATTCAACGCAAACTTCAAACTATCAAGGATGTGGGGTTGGGCTATGTAACGCTAGGGCAACCCGCTACGACCCTTTCTGGAGGAGAAGCTCAGCGTATGAAGTTGGCTAGCGAACTCCACAAACGCTCGACAGGAAAATCTTTCTACATTCTGGATGAGCCGACGACAGGGCTTCATACCGAGGATATTGCTCGCTTGCTTACAGTCTTAGCTCGCTTTGTAGACGATGGCAATACAGTCCTCGTTATCGAGCACAATCTAGATGTTATCAAGACGGCAGACCATATTATTGACTTGGGACCTGAGGGCGGTGTCGGTGGTGGAACCATCATCGCAACAGGAACTCCAGAAGAAGTAGCAGGCAACGAAGCCAGCTACACAGGACATTATTTGAAAGGAAAGTTACATCATGAATAAACGTGTACAAGCATTTCTCGCTAAAATGCAAGAAAAAGAACTAGATGGCATCATTATCAATAACCTTAAAAACGTCTATTATTTGACTGGTTTTTGGGGTTCGAACGGAACAGTTTTTCTCAGCCGTGACCGTCAGGTCTTGGTGACAGACTCTCGCTATATCATTGCAGCCAAGCAAGAAACTAGTGGTTTTGAGATTGTGGCTGACCGTGATGAATTGGCTGTCATTGCAGGAATTGTCAAGGACATGGGCTTGTCTCGAATCGGTTTTGAAGATGAGATTTCAGTCTCTTATTACCACCGTATGCAGGCAGCTTTTGCAGGTTTGGACTTGATTCCACAAACTCAATTTGTTGAGGGTCTTCGAATGATTAAAGATGAAGCGGAGATTGCAGCTATTCGGAAGGCTTGTTCTATCTCAGACCAAGCTTTCCGCGACGCGCTTGACTTTATCAAACCAGGAAAGACTGAAATTGAGATTGCCAACTTCCTTGACTTCCGTATGCGTGAGTTAGGAGCATTTGGCTTGTCTTTTGATACGATTCTAGCTAGCGGTATCAATTCTTCTAAACCCCATGCCCATCCTATGCACAAACCAGTGGAATTGGGAGAAGCTATTACCATGGACTTCGGTTGCCTTTATGACCACTATGTCAGCGATATGACACGGACTATCTATCTGGGGCATGTCAGCGACGAGCAGGCAGAGATTTACAATACGGTTCTAAAAGCTAACCAAGCCTTGATTGATCAGGCTAAGGCAGGATTAGGTTTCCGTGACTTTGACAAAATCCCTCGTGATATTATCATCGAGGCAGGCTATGGCGACTACTTTACCCACGGTATTGGACACGGTATTGGACTGGATATCCATGAGGAACCCTACTTTAGCCAGACTTCTACAGAAACTATTAAGGCAGGTATGGCCTTGACCGATGAACCGGGTATCTATATTGAAGGTAAATATGGGGTTCGTATCGAGGATGATATCTTGATTACAGAAACAGGTTGTGAATTGTTGACCCTAGCTCCAAAAGAGTTGATAGTCATTTAGTTATTTGTCAAGAAAAAAGTACGAAAATGGCGAAAAAAGTCAAAAAAATTTAAAAATAGGTCGCAAGTCGGATGTTTTTTATGGTATAATAGACTAAACTGATAGTAACATGTAGCGAAAGGGGTAGGTACATGATTAAA